>JAEUQS010000834.1 GCA_016789625.1 Acidobacteriota bacterium
CGTCCTGGTCTCGCTCTCTACGCCCCGTTTCCGGGAGTCTTCGAGGATCTCGAGGACGCGATGGCGTTCGTCTCCGTGCTCGACCAGGTCAAGGTCGTTCCCGCGGGCGCGCGCGTCGGCTACGGCGGAACGTTCGTCGCGGAGCGGGAGACGCGCGTCGGCATCGTGCCGGCCGGCTATGCCGACGGAGTTCCGCGGTCCCTCTCGGGACGGGGCCGGGTCCTCGTGAACGGGGCCGAGGCCCCGATCCTCGGCCGGGTGTCCATGGACCTCACGGCCGTCGATCTCACGGACCTTTCGCCGGCCCCGGGGCCGGGCGCCGAGGTGCTGTTCTTCGGTGAGCACGGCGGCGCCCGGCTGCCCGTGGCCGACACGGCGGAGCGGGCGGGCACGGTCTCCTGGGAGGTTCTCTGCGGCGTGGGCCCGCGCGTGCCGCGGGTGATCCTCGAGGGCGGGCGGGAAACGTGCGTCGTCTCACGTTTCTTCGGGTCACCGGAACGCGCAAGGTAACCTCCCCGGCGTGAAGCGCTTTCTCGAGGCCCTCGGCGGCTTCGTTCTGACCCTGCTCGAGACCTCGGGCCGCTTCTTCATCCTCACGGGCCAGACGATCCGCGGGTTCCTCAAGCCGCCTTACGAAATCGGTCTGTGGGCCAAGCAGTTCGTGCGCGTCGGCATCGACAGCGTTCCCGTTGTGCTCACGACGGCGCTCTTCACCGGAGGCGTCCTCGCGCTCCAGACCTACAAGGGCTTCGAGCGGTTCCACGCCGAAGGCTACGTGGGCTCCGTGGTCGCCCTGTCGATGCTGCGCGAGCTGGCGCCCGTGCTCACGGGGCTCATGGTGGCGGGCCGCGCGGGCAGCGCCATGGCGGCCGAGCTGGGCTCCATGCGCGTGACGGAGCAGATCGACGCGCTCGTCTCTCTGGCCACGGACCCGGTGAAGTACCTCTTCGTGCCGCGCGTGGTCGCGGCGACGCTCGTGCTGCCGATGCTCGTCATCCTCGCGGACGCCGTGGGGATGATGGGCGGGTACCTCGTGGCCGTGAACTTGCTTGGTGCGAACCCGGTGCAGTACGAGATCAACTCCTTTCAGTACCTCGCGATGGAGGACTTCACGTCGGGCTTCATCAAGGCCGGCGTGTTCGGAGCGCTCATCGCGCTGATCGGCTGCCAGCAGGGCTTCGACACCCGCGGCGGCGCCGAGGGCGTGGGCCGCGCGACCACCTCGGCCGTCGTGATGGGCTCCCTCGCCGTCCTCGTGGCCGACTTCTTTCTCACGAAGGTGCTGTTTTGACCGAGGAGTCGACGACACCGGCGATCGTTCTCGAGAAGGTCTCGAAGCGCTTCGGGCGAAAGGTCGTGCTCGACGAGCTGGACCTCACCGTGGCGAAAGGCGAGTCCCTCGTCGTGCTGGGAAAGTCGGGCACGGGAAAGAGCGTCCTCCTCAAGCACCTCATCGGTCTCCTCGAGCCCGACTCCGGGAAGGTGCTCATCGACGGGGAGGACCTCTGGTCGCTGAGCGAGGAAGAGCGCGGAAAGCGGCGCCGCAAGTTCGGGATGTCGTTCCAGGAGGGCGCGCTCTTCGACTCGATGACGGTCGGAGAGAACATCGCGTTCCCGCTGCAGCGGCACACGAAGATGAGCAAGGACGAAGTGGCGGCCCGGGTCGCCGAGTGCCTCGACCTCGTGAAGCTGCCCGGGGCCGAGAGCAAGAAGACCTCCGAGCTTTCGGGCGGCATGCGGCGCCGGGTGGGGTTCGCGCGCGCCATCGCCCTCACGCCCCAGATCCTCCTGTTCGACGAGCCCACGACCGGGCTCGACCCCATCACGACGGACGTCATCACGAAGCTCATCCTCGCGATGCGTGACAAGCTCAATCCGACCGCCGTGACGATCACCCACGACCTGAAGGTCGCCTTCACGATCGCCGATCGGGTGGCGCTCCTGCGGGACGGGCGCATCGTCATGGACCTGCCCCCGAAGGAGTTCGAGGCCGTGGACGATCCTCACGTGAAGGCGTTCGTCGCGGGTGACAGCTCGTTCGAGGATCCCGAGGAGACCACGTTGCGATGAACCAGACCGCCAAGATCGGGGCCTTCTTCCTCATCGTCCTCGCGGTGTGCGCCGCGATCATGCTGAGGATCGAGGACATCCGGCTCCGGGACGACCAGAGGAACATGCAGGAGATCGAGATCCGCTTCAAGGACGTCGCGGGCCTCGACCGGCAGAGCGCCGTGCGCATGGCCGGCGTGCGCGTCGGCAAGGTGACGAAGATCGACCTCCTGCCCGAGGGACGCGCGCTCGTGACCCTCGCTCTCGAGAAGGACGTCCAGCTGCGCGAGGGCGCCTACGGCGACATCAAGAGCCTGGGCCTCCTGGGTGACAAGTACATCGAGCTCTTCCCCGGCTCCCTGCAGTCCAGCCGCCTCAACCCCGGCGCCCGTCTCGAGGGCGCGAGCTCGCCCGGCTTCGACGACCTCTCGCGCCTCGCGTCCGACGTGGGCAAAGACGTCAAGGAGGTCACGGCCGCGCTCCGCGGGTCGCTGGGGGGCAAGGAGGGCGAGGACAAGATCAACCGCATCGTCGAGAACGTGGGCCTTCTCGCCGAGGAGATGCGTGCGCTCGTGCAGGCGAACCGCGCCAACGTCGACGTGACCGTCGCCAACCTGAAGATGTTCTCTCAGGAGATGCGCGAGACGCTGGCCCGCGTCGACCGGATCCTCGACGAGAACCGCATGGGCGTGAAGTCCACCGTCTCGAACGCCGAGGAGCTGACGCAGAAGCTCCAGACGGCCGCCGACAATCTCAACTCGGTGACCGCCAAGCTCGATTCGGGGCAGGGGACGCTCGGCAAGCTCATCAACGAGGATTCCGTCCACGGCAACCTCAACGAGGCGCTCGAATCCGTGAAGAACGGAGTCGAATCGCTCACGAAGACGATCGGGAAGATCAACGAGACGAAGATCGAGCTGGGCTTCCAGGGCCAGTACAACGCCCGGCAGAGCGACGGAAAGGCGTCCTTCTCGATCGACGTGAATCCGGACCGCCAGCGCTTCTACCACATCGAGCTGGGCGCCTTGCCCGACGGCAAGCGCGTCGACGAGACGTACATCCTCACGACGACGCTTCCGAACGGCGAGGTGCAGACCACCCGCACGGTGGTCGAGCGCACGGAAGACAAGTTCGTCATGGGCGCGCAGATCGGCTTTCGCCTGAACAAGACGGCACTCCGCGTGGGGCTCATCGAATCCCGCGGAGGCGTCGCGATCGATCACTCGCTGCTGAAGGACCGGCTCGTCCTCACGGGCGAGGCCTGGGACTTCGGCCGCAAGAACGGTGGCACGCAGCTGAAGCTGATGGGCAAGTGGAACACGGGCTCGAGCTTCCTGACTCCCACGTCGAACATCTACGTGACGGGCGGCCTCGAGGACGCCCTCAACAAGGACCGCCGCTCGCTCTTCGTGGGGGCCGGGGTGAAGTGGACCGACGAGGACATCCGGACCCTGCTGGGCATCGGCGCCGCGTCGCTCATCGGCAAGTAGGCAGGTCAGCAGCAGATCCGTGGCGAAAGCGGTGAGCGTCTTCGTCTGCCAGGCGTGCGGCGCCCAGGCGCCCCGCTGGCTGGGACGCTGCCCCGAATGCGGGGGCTGGAGCACGCTCGTCGAGGAGGCCGCGGAGCCGGCGCGCAAGGGGAGCCGGCCCGCCTCCGGGCCGGCCGCGTCCCGAGCCGTGCCGATCGGCTCGATCGCTTCGGAGGAGTGGCCGCGTGTCTCGACGGGCCTTCTGGACCTCGACCGCGTTTTGGGCGGCGGCCTCGTGGCGGGCTCGGTGGTGCTGCTCGGCGGCGAGCCGGGGATCGGCAAGTCCACGCTGCTCCTCCAGGCCGCGGCGCGGCTCGCGGCGTCGGGGCCCGTGCTCTACGTTTCGGCCGAGGAGTCGCTCCGTCAGGTGCGCATGCGCGCGGACCGGCTCCTCGCGACACACGAGTCGCTGTATCTCCTCGCCGAGACGGCTCTTTCCCGGGTTCTGGAAGCCGCCGAGGAGCGGACGTGGACGGCCGTGGTGATCGACTCGATCCAGACGATCGCGTCGCTCGACCTGACGTCGGCGTCGGGCTCC
>JAEUQS010000109.1 GCA_016789625.1 Acidobacteriota bacterium
CGTGCTGTTCTTCGAGAACGCCTCGGGGAACGCGGAGCTCGACTGGTTGCGCGAAGGCCTTGCGGACATGGTCATCACCGATCTCTCGCGCTCCGCCGAGCTGTCGGTGCTGTCCCGTCAGCAGCTGCGGACGATCCTGGACGGTCTGGCCCTCGAGCGCGGCCGGGAGGGCGACCTCGCGGCCGCGCTCGAGGTGGCCCGGAGAGGCCGCGCCAAGGCGCTCGTGCGCGGCACGTTCCTCAGACTCGGAGACCGCGTCCGCCTCGACGTCCAGCTCCTCGAGGGCGCTTCCGGGCGGCTTCTCGCCGCGGAGAGCGCGCTCGCCGAGCGGCCCGAGGAGATCCTCACCCACGTGGACCTCCTCGCCCTGAAGCTGCTCCCGCATCTCGGCGCCAGGCCGCGGGGCGAAGCGCTCCGCCAGACGCTCCGCGACGTGCGCACGGAAAGCCTCGACGCTTATCGCTACTACTCGCTGGGCCTCGAGAAGGCTCAGAGCCTGCATACCCGGGAGGCCATCGCGCTCTTCGAGAAGGCGCTGGAGCTGGATCCGGGCTTCGCGATCGCACGGGCGCGGATCGGCTACGCGCTCGGCGTCACGGGGAACGAGGGTGACCTCGCTCGGCCTCACTTCGAACGGGCGCTCGCGAGCGGCAGTCGCCTCTCCGCGGAGGACCGTCTGGTCGTGAGCGCCTGGGACGCCATCGCCCGCCTCGACTATGCGCGCGCCGTCGAGGAGTACCGAAGGCTGGTGCAGAGGTTTCCCGGAGAGGTCGAGCACTACCTGAGGCTGGCCAAGCTGCTCGTGGGGGAGCAGCGGCCGGCGGAGGCCATCGACGTCCTGCGCCGGGGCCTCGTGGTGGACCCCGACGACCGCTACCTCCACAACACGCTCAGCAACGTGTACTCGGACGCCGGTCGCCACGAAGAGGCGATCGCCGAGGCGAACCGCACGGTCGCGCTCGACCCCCAGGAGCCCAACGCCCTCGACACGCTCGCGGCAGCGCATCACTGGGCCGGCCACTACGAGGAGGCCCTCGAGGTCTACGGACGCGCTCTTTCGCTGAACCCCGAGTTCGGTGTCGCGATCATTCACCTCGGGAACCTCCATTTCGAGATGGGCCGCTATCGCGACGCGCTGGCCGCCTTCGAGCGCTACGGAAAGCTCGCGTCGGCCGACTGGGAGCGGGTCCGTTCTCTGGACAGTCAGATCTGGCTCCATCTGCGGAAGGGCGATCTGCGGAGGGCGGAAGAGGTGCTCCGCCGGTATCCGGAAGGGGAGGAGTGGGGCGGCGGCGCCTGGCGGCTCGCCGTGGAGCGCGGCGACCCGGGACTGGAGGCGCGCCTCGCAGCGCTCGAGACCCGCCCTTCGCGCTACACGGGACGGGGGCAGCGCCCGACGCTTCGCCACATTCTGGTCACGCGCGGCGAGCTGTGCCTTCGAGCGGGCCGGGTCGAAGAGGGGATCGCCTTCTTGCAGAAGGCGCTCGCCCAGCGTCCGCCCCGCTGGGACATCGATCCGATGGAGGGGGCGCTGGCCGACGCGTATCGGAGGCTCGGCCGGCTCGACGAAGCCGTCGGCGAGTACGAACGTCTCCTCGCGCTGAATCCCCGAATGCCCGGCGCACTGTACGGCCTGGGCCTCGTCCGTGAGCGCCAGGGCCGGGAGGCCGACGCCCGGCGGCTCTTCGAGGCCTTTCTGGAAGTCTGGAAAACCGCCGACGAGGACGCTCCGGACCGGCTCGATGCTACGAAGCGTCTGGCCGCTCTCGCGCGCGCCGGCTGACGATGAAACGACGGAGCTGAAGTATGCCGATTCTCGACCCTCATTCCTTTGCCGACGCCGAGCAGCCCCAGACCCGCCATCTGACGCTGCGTCTCACCGTGGACTTCACGCGAAGGGTCCTCGCGGGGGAGGCCGTGCTCCGGCTGGACCGCGACTCGGGCGGGCCGCTCGATCTCGACACGCGCTCGCTCACGATCCGATCGGTGAGGTGCGGCGGCCGCGAGGTCGCGTTCACGCTCCACGAGGAGACGCCGATCCTCGGACAGAAGCTCTCCTTGAATGTGCCGGCGGGGGAGTCCGAGGTGACGATCGCGTACGAGACCTCCCCCGATTCGAGCGCGCTCCAGTGGCTGTCGCCGGAGCAGACCGCGGGGAAGCGGCAGCCGTTTCTCTTCAGTCAGTGCCAGGCGATCCACGCGCGCGCCCTCGCGCCTCTCCAGGACACGCCGCGGCGGCGCATCACGTACGACGCGGAGCTGACGATCCCGGCGGCCCTCACGGCGGTGATGTCGGCCGGGCCCGCGGCTCCGGTCGGAGCGCACACGGAGACGAAGGTCCTCGCGTTCCACATGCCCCAGCCGATCGCGCCCTACCTCCTCGCGCTCGCCGTCGGGGACCTCGAGGCGCGGGATCTCTCGCCGCGCTCGCGGGTCTATGCCGAGCCGGCCACCGTCGACGCCGCGGCATCGGAGTTCTCGGAGGTGGAGGCGATCCTGGAGGCGGCCGAGAAGCTCTTCGGGCCCTACGACTGGGACCGCTTCGACATGCTCGTGCTGCCGCCCTCGTTTCCCTACGGCGGCATGGAGAACCCGCGCATCACGTTCCTCACGCCCACGCTCCTGGCTGGCGACCGCTCGCTCGTGGCCGTGGTGGCGCACGAGCTCGCCCATTCCTGGACCGGCAACCTCATCACGAACGCCACGGCCGAGCACTTCTGGCTGAACGAGGGCTTCACCGTGTGGGCCGAACGCCGCATCGTGGAAGCGGTGTGGGGGCAGGACGCCGTGCTCCTCGCGTGGGCCAACGGCGCCAAGGCGCTCGAGGGATCGCTGTCGCGCTACGGCAAGGACTCTCCGCTCACGAAGCTGAAGACCGATCTCGTGGGCGTGGATCCCGACGATGCGATCTCGCAGATCCCGTACGAGAAGGGCGCGCGGCTCCTCGTGCTCATGGAGCGCTTCGTGGGGCGCGAGCGCTGGGACCGCTTCGTGCGCGAGTACATGGACCGCTTTCGCTTCTCGTCGATCACCTCGTACCAGTTCCTCGCCTTCCTCGAAGAGAAGCTGCCCGGCACGCCGTTCGCCGTGCGCGCCGAGGAATGGCTCTACACGGCGGGCCTTCC
Source organism: Acidobacteriota bacterium (assembly GCA_016789625.1). Taxonomy (GTDB): domain Bacteria; phylum Acidobacteriota; class Thermoanaerobaculia; order UBA5066; family UBA5066; genus JAEUQS01. Next base: position 3,126 of record JAEUQS010000109.1, read on the forward strand.
CGACAATGCGCCCGCGTTCCCCTCGGCGGCCCTCGATGCCATCACGTCGCTGGCCTCGGGCTTCACGGCTGGAGAGCGGCCCGCCGCAGAGGTCGTCGCGAGGTGGTCGCCCGGAGAGATGGTGCTCTATCTCCAGAACCTCCCGCGCGTGCTCTCGAGCGAGGACTGTGCCTGGCTCGACGCGAACCTCGCGCTCACGGGCCGCGGCAACCACGAGATCCTCGTCGAGTGGCTCACCGTCGCGGCCGGGTCGGATTACGAGCCGGCGTTCCCGCGCATCCGTGAGGTCCTCCTCGGCGTGGGCCGCGTGAAGTATCTGCGGCCTCTTTATTCCGCGCTCGGCAGGCACCCGCGCACGCAGGCCCTCGCCCGCGACTGCTACGCCGCCGCACGTCCCGGCTACCACGGGCTGTCGCGGAGGGTCGTCGAGCAGGTGATCGCCGGCTACTGACCGAGGCGCGTGAAGAGCCGCTCTTCCGTTCCGGCAACGGGGGGCCGCACCACGGGCTCGGGCTCGAGGAACCGCACGAGCGCGTCGGCGGCGAGGCGGGCCGCGCGCGCGGATTCCTCGGGCGTGCGGGCGGCGTAGAGCGGCGCGGCGAGCTGCGAGCGCGAGAGGTTCTCGAGAGCCGGGAGCGCCCACAGCTCGTCGGCGAGCGTGCGGGCCGGGATCGCGGAGGGATTCTCGGCGGCGAGAAGGAGCTTCCTCGCGAGCGCGGCGACGGCGCGGGCCGGAGCGGGATCCGGCGCGGGCCCGGCCACGGTCCGCGGCGCAAGGCCTTTCGCGTCCCCCTTCAGGCGGCGCGCCTCGTCGACGGGGGCCTTCGGAGGCGCGAGCGCGCGGAGCGCGTAGCGTTCGTTCCCGAAGACCTCGTCGATGCGCTTGAGCGCGAGCCGCTGGTAGGGCAACGAGCCCTGAGCGTTGCCGGTCGCGAGCTCGGCCTCGGACGACCACATGGCCGAGACGGCCTGCGCGAGGAGCTTGCGGGCGCGATCGCTTCCGACCTCCGCGACCTCGGGATCGTCGTGGTCCAGCTCGGCGGCGTTGCCGTCCTCGGCCCGGAGAAAGAAGCCGAACGCGTCGCGCAGCCTGCCCTGCTCTTCGGCCAGCTCCGCCGAGCGTTCCTTCCGCTGCTCCGGAGGTAGGCCCTGGGCGAGCATCCGCAGAGTCCGCGCCAGGATCTCGCGCTGCGAGAGCGGTCCGTCGAGGGCGCGTGCGGCGGGCGCCGAGGAGCGCATCTCGATGGGTGCGAGGTCCTCGGCGAACCTCAGGATGCGCACGGACGAAGCCGTGCGCGAGGGGCCGTCCACGGCGTTGCCGTCGGTCGCTTCGGCCCACATCACGAGCGTGTCGCCCACGCCGAGGCCCAGCTCCTTCGGGTCGATCCGAGCGGTGATCGTCCCGGACTCACCCGCGACGGCAGGGCCCGGAATCCGCCCGCTCTTGAACGTCATGCCCTCGCCGTACCCGTGAGCGAGCGTGTACGCGAACGCCAGAGACGTGAGACCGAGATCGTCGCGCGCCGCCGCGCGGAGCTCGAACGGCCCGGGCGGCGCCGTCACGGTCCGGTCCTCGCGGGGGAGCGTGAGCTCGACCTCGGGCGCGCCGTCGGGCACCACGTCGAACGCGACCACGTGCCCGTCACCGATCCGGAGCGCCGTCGACGTTTGGAGAGCGAGCTCGAGACGCGCGGAGCCGTCCTTGACGGCGAGGACCTCGGCGGGCCGGCCCTCCTCGGTGAACGTCAGACCCGCCGGCGCGTTCCGCACGTGGAGGGTGGCGCGCGAGCCCTTCAGCGCCGGGATCGGCGCCGTGGGTTCGTCCACGTGGACGGCTGGACGATGCGCGTAGGCCGGCGCCACGACGTCGACCGAGAGGGCGAGGGCCGGCTCCACCGCGGCGGCCGGGGAGCTCCGCGTGATTCGCGGCGCGGCGTCCGATCGAGGCGGCAGCGAGCGGACGAGCACCGCGAGGACGACCGCGGCCCCCGACGCCGCGAGGATCCGAAGGGTTCGGCGGTAGGACGCGCGGGGGCGCCGCTCGAGCACCCAGGCGGCGAGGTCGTTCCGGAGGCGGCCGCCTCCGCCCTCGGTGAAGGCCGTCACCGCCCCGTCGAGGGTGGGATCGCGGAGCTCCAGGGAGCGCGCCGCCGCGCGAGGCGTCGCCGTCGAAAGGAAGAGCGCCCCGAGCGCGGCCGCGAGAGCGAGGCCTGCGGAGGCGCTCTCGAACCCCAGACCGAGCGCGAGGCCGAAACCCGCGGCCGCCAGGACGTTCAGCGCGGCCTCGGTCGTCCGGGCCCTGCGCACGCGTCCCTGAAGAATGTCGACCGCGCTCACGAGTGTGGTTGTACGACGAGATCGCGGGATCCGTTCACGGCCGTCCCCGCGATTTAGACTCTCGTCCGTGTCCCAGCCTTTTCACTACGCGTTCTTCGTGACGGACCTCGAATCCACGCGCCGTTTCTACGGCGAGGTGCTGGGCTGCCGCGAGGGGCGCAGCACCGGGACGTGGGTGGACTTCGACTTCTTCGGGCATCAGATCTCCGCGCACACCACCGGAACCGTTCCGCCCACGCAGGATCGCGGCTTCGTGGACGGCGTCGCCGTGCCGATGCCGCACTTCGGGGCGGTTCTCGAGTGGGACGTCTTCCAGGCCCTCGCGGCACGCATCCGGGCCGCGGGCCTTCCGTTCGTCCTCGAGCCCCGGCTGCGCTACGAAGGGAAGCCCGGCGAGCAGCTCACGATGTTCCTCCTCGACGCGAGCGGGAACGCGCTCGAGTTCAAGGCGTTCCGAAACCCGGCCGAGCTCTTCACCGCATGACGCTTCCCGCCTCGGCCGAGGTCGTCGTCGTGGGCGCCGGCGTCATGGGAGCGAGCGTGGCGTATCACCTCGCGCGGCGCGGGCAGCGAAACGTTCTCCTGCTGGATGCGGCTCAGGGCCCGGGGGGTGGCAGCACGAGCCGTGCGACGGGCGGCTACCGCGCGCAATACGCGACGGCCGTCAACGTGAAGCTGTCGCTTCTCTCGCGGGAGAAGCTCCTCGCGTTTCGCGACGAGACGGGCGTCGACTGCGGCTACGCGCAGGTCGGCTATCTGTGGCTCGCGAGCACGCCGGAGCAGCTCGAGACGCTCCTCGACGGCCAGCGCGTCCAGCATGCGAACGGTCTGCCCGAAGCGCGCGCGGTCTCGCTCGAGGAGATCCGTGCGCTCAACCCGGCGCTCTCGATGGCCGACGTCGTGGGCGGCGTGTTCGGACCCACCGACGGCACGATCCGGCCTCTGGCGATCCTGAACGGCTATCTCGCCGCGGCCCAGCGTCTGGGTGTGAACGTCGTATGGGGAACGCGCGTCACTGGCCT
>JAEUQS010000171.1 GCA_016789625.1 Acidobacteriota bacterium
CGGGAGCCTCGAACGTGATCTCCTCGGCCTCGGGCACCGCCTGCAGGTCCTGTGAGGCGGGACCCGTGGACGAATCGCTGCGGGTGACCGCGAACGCCTCGAAGAGCGAGAACCGGCTCCGCACCTCGAGTGAGCCCGCCGTGCCCTCGCTGCCCGGGAAGAACGTCCGCAGCACGTCGCGCGTGTAGCGCAGCGTGCCCGGAAGCACGTTCACGTCCGCCGTCTGCGGGGCTCCACCGATGGGCCGGTACGTGAGCGTCAGCTCGAGCAGGAAGTCCTGGACCTCCGAGCCCTCGCCGAGGAAGAGATCGCTCGAGAAGACCGCGCCATTGCGTCCCGCGGCCGCGGCGACCGCGGGGATCGTGTAGACCTTCGACTGGAACCTCGGGATCACCGGGCTCTGGTAGGGATCGCCCGTGGAGGAGTTCGAGATGACGGTTCCGTAGGCCGCGACCCGACCCGACACGACGCGGAGCTCGACGCGGGAAGGCCCCGCGATTCCGGCAACGACGTCGTTGAGCTGCCGGCGTTCGAGCGCCGCGAGCGTCACCGTCTGGGTGAGGTGGGGAACGCCCAGCTCGTCCCTTGCGATCACGACGACCTCGGCAGGCTCGAGCGGCGCGAAGAGGGAGACGTTCATGCGTTCGTCCCGCGACGGCATGCGCCCGAAGAGATAGGCCCGTTTGCCGGCGGCCACGACCGTCGCCGCCACCGCGCGCACCGGGAAGGAGAATCCGTACGCGCCCGGAGCCGTGCCCTGCGAGACGAACGCCGTCGCGGCGAGCGCGTCCACGCGCCCGTCGAGGACCCGGATCCGAACGGGGGAGGCGAAGGCGGTCTCGCCGGCACGGAGAAACGAGGCGGCGCTCACTTTCGTCGTGGTGAAGGCGGCGAGCGGAAGCGCGAGCCGGATCTCCGGGGCATCGATGCGGACGAGCTCGAGAAGGAGCGGCTGTCCTCCGGTGTTGGCGAGCACGAGCTCCGAGGAGAACGCCCCCGTGACTCCGGGGGATCGCACCATCGCGGGCACGAGGAGGTCGGATTCCAGGATCAGCGCGCCATCCGAGGGCACGACGCTGAGCGTCCCTCCGGCGGGTACGGCGCTCACGGTGAGACCGCCGGCCGTGCGTGTGGAGGGCGTCTCGTGGCACGTCGACGCGTCGCACAGCCGCACGGCCGTCTCGGGCCCGAACGATCCCGTGAGCGCGAGGTCCTCCAGCGGCCGGGTGGAGATCACCTGGAACGGCAGGCCGGCGAGTCCGGCGGCGGCGACGTCGAGCGCGAGCGACGTTCCGTCGGCACGGGTCACGTGGAACGTGCGGCCCTCGAGCTTCACCTCGCCCCCGTGCGGCGTGCCGTTCGGGGGAGACGCGCGGCGCACGGTGAGCCAGCGCCCTCGGGTCGAGCGGCTCGAATAGCCGACGAGGACTTCGTGGGTCGGAGGCGGGCCCTGGACCTTCGAGGTGGCGAACGCGAGGACGTGCGCGGCGGGGAGCACGAACTCCTGCTCGTGCCCTGCGGACGGGTAGTACGTGTCGAAGACGTAGGCGCCGGGATTTCCCGCCGCCAGCTCACTGAGCGTGAGCGTGATGCCGTGGACGTCGCGAAAGCCGGGCGTGTCGGCCACGTTGCGCGTATTGCGGTAGGGAAAGCGGAGCACGTCGTCGGGCACGACGTCGTCGGCGAGCCCGTGCGCGAGGAAGAGCGGCACGTTGCGGGCGTTCTCGAGCAGGAAGCGGGGCGAGAGCTCGAACCAGGCCGCGAGCGCGGCGCCCGTGGCCGCAACCGCCGAGGTACCCGCGGCGCTTTCGTAGTCGGGGAAATCCCGGCTCCAGAGCTGCCCCTGGAACGCGTCGGTCGGCGCGGCGCCCGCGATCACCGAAGCGAAGAGACCCGGGTTCTGAAGGCCGATCAGAAGCGCGCCGCGGCCTCCCTGCGAAAACCCCGCGAGGTGGACACGGCCCGCCGCGAGGGAGAACGCCTGACGGGCATGTTCGAGACACGCAAGGACGTCGGTCTCGTCGGGGAAGCCGTTCACGCCGTCGACGTAGTACGTCGAGAAGCCTCCCCAGGGAGCGACCCGTCCCTGCCAGAACACGAGCGCGAAGCCCCTGCGATCGGCCTCGGCGAAATAGGCCGGGGTCTGGAAGCTGTTCTTCGAGCCGCCGCGTCCGTGGAGAAAGAGGATCGCCGGGACGGGCGTCTCCGGGCGATAGCCCGTGGGTGTGTACACGTCGTAGAACCGCGCCGCGCCGTCTCTCGGCGACACGTAGCTCCGGTTGTGGAGCGTTCCTCCCAGGGCGGAGCTCGCGAGGAGGGTCAGGGCGAGCA
>JAEUQS010000179.1 GCA_016789625.1 Acidobacteriota bacterium
ACACGGAGCGCCAGGGACAGCCGTTCTGTAACCCTCCGGATCGTGGCCGACACGTCGGTCTTCCCGCTTCGCGCGAGGTCCAGGAGGATCTCCTGACGCAGCAGCTGGCGATCGGTCGGGGAGAAGAGCGGGGCGTCCACCTTCGATGGGACCTTTCGAGTCGGAGGAGATTATCGCAACCGCCCGCGGCGGCGGCGTTTTGCTTTCCTCCGGGCCGAGTCTGCGCTACTCTCCCCGGTCCGATCGAGCGTGGCGAGAGTAGCTCAGTCGGTAGAGCGCCGGATTGTGGTTCCGGATGTCGCGGGTTCAAGCCCCGTCTCTCGCCCCACCCTTCCCCTTGCGCCCGTAGCTCAGCTGGATAGAGCGTCAGACTCCGGATCTGAAGGTCCCGCGTTCGAATCGCGGCGGGCGCACCACCCCACGGAAGGAACGGTCCCCTAGAATCGCTGCCGTGGCGCAGCTGACTCCGCACGAAGGTCTCGTCCTCGATCGCTATGTCCTCACCCGGCGTCTCGGGCCCAGCGGGGCCCGCGAGATCTGGGAGGCCCGCGATCCCCAGACCCAGGGCGTCGTCGTCGAGATCGTCGCGACGGAGCCCTCCGAGAGCGCGGTGCGTATCCGTTTCCGGGACGCCGCGATCCGCTTCCCGAAGCTCGACGCGCCGCACGTGAACCCCGTGCTCGGGGCGGGCGAGGAGGGCGGACTCCTCTGGCTCGCGCGCCCGTTCCTGTCGGGCGGGCGGCTTTCCGAACGGCTTTCCGAGCCCTTTCCGCTCCCCGTCACGCTGGACTGGCTGAAGTCCCTGGCCTCCGCGCTGGACTCCGTTCACGCCAAGGGCGTCGTGCACCGCGACGTGCATCCCGGCAACGTGCAATTCGACGAGAACGGCCGCATCTTCCTTTCGGGCTTCCTCTCGGCGCTCCTCGGTGCGGCCGGCGTTCCGCTCCCGGCCGTCGCGCTGGAGTTCCGGGCGCCCGAGGTCTTCCGCGGCGAGCAGCCCGAGCCGGCGTCCGACCAGTACTCGCTGGGCGTTCTCGCGTTCCGCCTCATGACCGGCCGCCTTCCCGTGGACGGTGTCGCTTCGGGAATCGAGGCCGCGGGTCTTCCGGCCCCGGTCGCGACGGTCTTCGAGCGCGTCCTCGCGTCGAAGCCTTCGAGCCGATTCGCGAGCGTTTCGACGTTCCACGAAGCGCTCGTCACGGCGGTCGGCGGCTCGATGACGTTCGAGGGGAGGCCGCAGGCGCCCGCGGGCGAGCCCGTGGTGGATCCGCTCGAGACCACCATGTCGCGGAAGAAGAAGGCGGCCGTCCTCCCGCCGCCCCCGCCCCCGAAGTCGCGCGTGCCGCATTTCCTCGCGCTCCTCGCGATCGTCGCGGTGGCCGCGCTCGTGCTCGCCCGACGGGCGCAGATCCCCGAGCCGCCTCCCATCGAGCCCACTCCGGACCCGGCGTCGACGGCGTCGACGATGTCGACGGCGTCGACAGCTTCGACGGACGCCCCGCCGTCCACGCTGACCCCCGAGCCGGCCCAGACTCCTCGCGCGGAACGTCCGCCGTCGCCGACACCGACTCCAGAGATCCTGGGGAAGATCCCCACGCCCACGCCCTCGGGACTTCCCGACGCGAAGAGCGTTGCCATCTCCAGCGCCGAGTGGCGGATCGTGGGGGACGACTACGTTCTCAAGGTCACGTTCGCAAAGCCCATCGCGGCTCCAAAGGTGAACCTCGCGCGCCTCGGGCTCCGGATCTTCGTGGCCTCGCGCGGTGACGTTCCGCTCGTGCGCGGGCACGACTACAAGGCCCGGTTCGAAGCGGAGAGCTCGGCTCTCCTGCTTTCCATTCCGAAGGCCGGCACCGACTTCGCGCGCATCTACAAGCCGCTCGAGCCGGGCGACACGCTGCGCGTCGAGATCGCGGGAGCCGCCTCGAATCCCTTCCCGCAGGACGTGATCGAGGCCCGGGTTCAGCCCTAGTTCAAGGGTTTACCGGGAAGCACAACCCGGCGGGCTCGTGAGTGAACGTCCCGCCGCCGGGCCGCTCGACGACGACGGCATCTGTGCCCAGGAGGGTGCCGGTGACCTTCACCACCCGGCCCGTGTCCGCTGGGTTGCCCGCGAGGCGCACGGTCTTTCCCACGAGCGTCCCGGCGTCGAGCGGCGAGAGGCCCGAGCCATCGGGACGGTCCTCGGGAGCGAGGCCTTTCTCTCCGCCGTAGGAGAGGCGCACGTGGTCGCGGTACGCAGTGACCCGCGCGACGCAGGGGCCGAGCGGCGTCGCCACGAGCGCGTAGCGGTTCGTCTCGGAGATCCCCACGGGAACGGCGGCGAGCGCGAGCGCGACGCCCACCGTGACGCCCACGGCCACGACGGGGGCGAGCACACCGCTGAGAACGAGCGCGAGGGAGGCCCTCTTCGCGGCGCTCCCCACGGCGCGCGCCGCCGCGAGGACGTCCGCCTCGAGCCGGGCGAGATCGGCGATCGAGAGGTGAACGGTCCGCGCGAGGGCCGCGGGGGTCACCACGTTATCGGCCGCGCAGAAGCCGCAGCGCGCGATTCCCGGACTGCCGGATTCGAGGGGGGCCCCGCACACGCGGCAGCGCGCGGGCTCGCCGGGCCGATCGGGGGCCTGAGCTGCCGAAGCGGTCGCGAGCGCCTCGTGGGAGGCGGAGACGAACCGTCCCGTGAAGACCAGGGTCAGGGCCGTGGCCGCGAGGGGAAGGCACGCGAACGCGAAGAGCGAATACGACGGCACCTCCTGGCCGAGGAGGAGCCCTCCGGCCGCGAGCGTTGCGAGAGCCGTGGGGAGGAGGACCAGCACGGCGACCACCGTGAACAGCCGGCGTCCGCGCCGTCCGTCGAGAGCCGCGGAGCGGGCGCGTCCGGCGAGCTGCCGGGTCGCCTTCTCTTCCCTGGCGAGGAGAGAGGCCGCGGCCTCGAGACGTTGCCTCACCGGAGCCGGGGTCTCCGAGACTTGGCCGCAGGCGCCACAGGTCAACGTCTGCGGCGTTCCGAGAGAGAGGGCACCGGGCT
>JAEUQS010000196.1 GCA_016789625.1 Acidobacteriota bacterium
GGCGAGAGCGTCGCGGAGGTGGTCGAGAGGATCCTTACGACTCTCTCGGGCATCGCCTCGCCGGGTCGCCCGTGATGAGGCTCGCCGCTCGGCGGCATCGCACCGGAGGCTGAAGCGTTGCGTTATCTGTTGATCTCCGACCTCCATGCAAACGACGAGGCGCTCTCGGCGGTCTTGAGCCGCGTCAAGCGCAAGAAGTTCGACCGCGTCGTGTGCCTGGGCGATTTCGTCGGCTACGCCGCCGATCCGAACAAGGTCCTCGACCGCATCCGTACGATGCCGCGGACCGTGCTCTCGATCCGCGGGAACCACGACAAGGTCGTCTCGGGGATCGATTCGGGTGAGATGTTCAATCCGCCGGCGCTCTTCGCCGCGCGGTGGACGTCGGAGCGTCTCTCGAAGGAGAACTACGAGTTCCTGAGGCGGCTGCCGCAGGGGCCGCTCGTGATCGACGACCTCTTCTTCGTGTGCCACGGCTCGCCGCTCGACGAGGACGCCTACATCTTCTCGGACTTCGACGCGTCGCTGAACTTCGTCCACATGAACCGGCTCTCTTTCGACGTCGACCTCTGCTTCTTCGGGCACAGTCACATCCCCTCGATCTTCACTCTCGAGCCCGATGGCATCCGCGTCGAAGCGGTGCGGAGCGCCCGGGCGAAGCTGAAGCTCGAGCCCGGCCGCAAGTACCTCATCAATCCCGGCTCCGTGGGGCAGCCTCGCGACCGGAACCCGAAGGCGAGCTACGCGATCTTCGACAGCGACGAGCACACGGTGTATTTCGACCGCGTCGCCTACGACGTGGAAGCCGCGCGCAAGAAGATCCATCGCGCGGGCCTGCCTTCGATGCTGGGCGACCGGCTCATCGTCGGGCTGTGACGCGGGACGCCCGCGCGCGGCCGCTGGCTGCCGCCGTTGCCGTTGCCGCGGCTCTCGCCGGGGCCTGCGTCGTCTCGTTCCCGGGTGCCGAGGATCCGAAGGGGACCTACGAGGAGCGGATCGAGGACTTCGCGCGGATTCTGGCCATGGAGGACGCGCGCCTCTACGACGCCGGCTTCGCGAGCCGCGCGACGCGCTCGCCCGACCCCTGGATGCGCGCGAAGATGGCGCTGGCTCTCGGCCGCCTGAAGGATCCCGAAGCGAACATCTATTTCCCCGTGCTCCTGAAGGACGACGATCCCGCGGTGCGGCGGGCCGCGGCGTTCGGAGCCGGAGTGTCCGGAGACGCGCGCCTCGTGCGCCTCCTCGTCCCGGTGATGTCCGACCTCGACCCGAAGACGGCCGATGCTGCAGCCGAGGCGCTCGGAAAGCTCGGAGGAGACGAAGCGACACGCGCTCTCCTCGGGATCGCCGGCTCCTCGGCCGAGGCGCCGCCGCGCGCGGCCGCGGCGCGGGCGCTCTGGCGCGGCTCGGCCCTGACCCCATCGCTCGTCGTTCCCGTCCTCGGGCCCCTCGCCGGTCGCGAGGCCGCGGCCAGCAGCGGACGCTCCCTTCGCCGCGAGGCGGTCTTCGCGCTGGCCCGCAAGCCGGTGCCCGAGGCCGCTCCGTTTCTTCGAGCGGCCCTTTCCTCGGCCGACGCGCGGCTCGTGGCGACCGCCGTCCGCGGACTCGGCGTGCTCGGGGCCACGGACGCGGCATCCGAGATTTCGGGTCTCGCGATGGGACCCGATTCCTCGGTCGTCATCCAGTCGCTCCTGTCCCTCGAGAGGATCGCCGCCAAAGGCGAGCTTCCGTCCTCGGCGCGCACCGCCGCGCTGGCCCGTGCCACCGACGGACGCCCCGGTGTTCGCGTTTCGGCTCTCCGCCTGCTGGGGCGATTCCCGAACGACGAAGAGGTCCGGTTCACGCTCGAAGGCGCGATCCGCGAGCAGGGCTGGGCCTCGCAGGCCGCCCTCGTGAGTCTCGTGCGGTCGAATCCCGCGAAGGGCCTCGAGCGCTGCCTCGAGAAGGTGCGCGGTGAGTCCCTGGACCTGAAGCTGGGAGCCGCGGAGGCTCTCCCGCTCGTTCCCGAGCCGGGTCGCACGCAGCTCGCACGGGTGCTGCTCGCGGATCCTCTTCCGCGGGTCCGTGCGGCCGCTCTGGCGGCGGGTGATTCCCTTTCGAACGAGCTGCTCGCCGTGGGTCTCGCGGACCGCGACGCCGCGGTGCGCGCGGCCGCGGTCGAGGCCGGGGCGGCCTCGAGGTCGAAGGCCGAGAGCGGTCCGTTTTCGAAGGCCTGGGACACCGCGTTCGAAGCGCTGCTCCGCGAGACCGAGGCTGACTACACCGTGACCGCTCTCGAGGCCGCGGCCTCTCTCGGAACGAAGGGCCGGGATCTCGTTGCGCGCTACACGGACGCTCCCGACGCGGTCGTGCGGGAGCGGGCGCGCAAGCTCCTCGTCGAGAAGTACGCGGTTCCGGCCGCTTCATTCAAGAGGATTCCGGTGAAGTCGATCTTCGGCCCGCGCGACTATGCCCAGATGGCGCGCGACGCGAACGAATCGACGTTCGCCGCGGAGCTCGTGACGGCCAAGGGCGCGGTGCTGATCGACCTCCTCTACGAAGACGCGCCCATGACGGTGGAGAACTTCCGGCGGCTCGCGGCCAAGGGCCTCTTCGACGGAATCACCATCCATCGGGTCGTCCCCGACTTCGTCGTGCAGGCCGGCGACCCGAGGGGCGACGGAACCGGTGGGCCGGGCTATGCGATCCGCGACGAGATCAACCCGAACTCCTACGAACGCGGGACCGTGGGCATGGCGCTCTCGGGGCCGGACACCGGCGGCTCGCAGTGGTTCATCACGCTCGCGCCACAGCCCCATCTGGACGGCAATTACACGGTCTTCGGCCGCGTCTCGGCCTACATCGAAAGGGCCGACGTCATCGAGCAGAACGACCGGCTCGAGAACGTTTCCGTGGAGGTCTCCCCGCGCGGGAAGCGCCCGTGAGGATCGCCATCACGCGGGCTCTCCCGGAGCCGTCCTCCACGGAGATCCTGATCGGTCACGAGGTCGTTCCGCTCGAAGACCTCCCGCAGGGTCAGCGGGAGGCGGAGCTCGCGAGCGCCGACGCCCTCCTCGCGACACCGGTGGAGCGCATCGACGAGGCTCTCCTGGCCGGCGCGCCGCGCCTGCGCATCGTGGCGAACTGTGCGGTGGGCTACGACAACATCGATCTCGCCGCCTGCCGGAGGCGCGGCATCGTGGCCACGAACACTCCAGGCGTGCTCACCGAGACGACCGCCGATCTCGCGATGCTCCTCATTCTGGCCGTGCTGCGCCGGCTCCGCGAGGGCGAGGCTCTCGCGCGCTCGGGCAGCTGGGTGGGGATCCGCCCCACGCAGCTCCTGGGGACCGACCTGCGAGGAAAGACGCTCGGAATCTACGGTCTCGGGCGGATCGGCGAGGCCCTCGCGAGAAGGGCCCGGGCCTTCGGAATGGAGATCCTCGCGGTGAGACGCTCCGACGGGCCGGGCTCCTTCCAGGCGCTGCTCGAAAGGTCCGACGTGATCTCCGTCCATGCCCCGCTGACGCAGGAAACGCGGGGCCGGTTCGGCAGGGACGAGCTCTTCGCGATGAGGAAAGGCGCGTTCCTCGTCAACACCGCGAGGGGACCTCTCGTCTCGGAAGAGGCGCTCGTCGAGGCCCTGGAGGCCGGACACCTCGGCGGAGCCGGGCTGGATGTCTACGAGGACGAGCCGCGCATTCATCCGGGCCTCGTGGGCCGCGACGACGTCGTGCTGCTCCCGCACCTCGGGTCGGCAACGCGCGAAACCCGGCTCGCGATGGCGCGGCGGGCCTGCGAGGAGATCGCGCGGTTCTTTCGCGGCGAGCCGGCGCTCTCCCGCGTCGACGGCGGCTAGCCGGCGCTCAGGTCGCTCTTCTCGAGCGAGCGGGCGGCCAGAACGAGAGGCAGAACGGCGGCGAGGCCGGATGCCGCGAGCCACAGAGCGAGCATCGGTATCGCCTCGAGCCGCGGCGCGCCGAGCGCCGACGACAGAAGGCCGCGGAGCTCCTCCGATGCGACGACGGTGGCCGTGAGCGCGAGGAACGTCGAGAGCCCGAGGGCGAGGATGCCGCCCGGCCCGAGCGCCACGCTGACGGCGCTGGCCGCGTCGTAGCGGGGAAAGAGGCCGCCGAGCCCGAGCTGGAGGGCCGGAATCGCGAGGGCGCCCGCGAGCGTGAGAACGACGCAGAGGAGAACGCTCGCCCGGGGCGGGGCGAGCCGCGCGAGGCTGATCGCCATGAGCGCACCCGACAGCACCAGCGAGGGGACCGCGCGGATCACGTAGCGGGCGAGCAGGTGCCGGCGCGGCGAGAGCGGCAGCGTTCGCAGCACGAGCGCGGCGCGGCCGTCCGAGGAGACGCTCGGGTACGCGAAGCGGAGCGCGAGCGCCGAGACGAGAAAGAGGGAGAGGCCGCACTGGAGAGCGGACACGAGGTCTCGCGCCGCGGCGTCGGCCGCCGGCATCAGCCAGAGATTGAGGAGATCGAGAACGAAGACGGCGAGGAGGGTCCCGGTCTGCGCGGGAGTCGAGGCCTCCCGGAGCAAGGAGCTGGCTTCGGCCCGCAGGAGTGCGGTGGAGAGGGACCCCGACGGTCCGCCTCGCGCGTGGCCCTGGCCGCGGTCCATCTCGCGGGTCTCCTGCCAGAGCGTGAAGTGCTTTCGTGCGAGGAGAAAGGCCACGAGCGTCAGTGCGAGGACCCCGGCGAGCGCGAGGGCGGCGGCGGGCACGAGCGCGTACGGGTCTCCGAGGAGCGCGCGAGCGGAGGCATGTCCCGCCCAGGCCGCCGGGTTCGCTCCGGGAGAGGGGAGCTCGACGCGGGAGAGACGCTCCACCGTCTCCAGCGCTTCGATGGGGTTGAGCATGCGCTCGGGACGTGCCGATCGGAACCCGAAGAGCGCCGCGAAGAGGCCCGCCGCCGAGAGGGCCGCGGCGAGGACCCGCGCGCGCCGCGGTGAGATCCAGGCGACGAGAAGGAGCGCTCCGGCCGTTCCCAGGGATCCAGCGAGCGCGAGCACGCCGAAGAGCGACGAGAGGAGCACCGTGAGGCTCAGGAGCGGCCTCGGCGCCGCCGCGGCCGCGACGGCCAGGACGGGGAGCGCGATCAGCAGCGCGGGTGCCGCGCTGGCTCCCACGGTGGTGAGGAGCTGTTTGGCGAGGACGCGACCCCGGGGCACGGGAAGCGAGAAGAGCGCGGGCAGCTCGTCCGAAAGAAACAGGCTCGAGACGGCGGTCGTGAGGGATCCGAGCACGAGCAGGAAACCCATCGCGGTGAACGTTCCGCGCAGCAGGGGCTCGAGGAGAGCCTCGCCCCGCACCTCGGGAAGCTGGGTGAGCGCCCGCATGGCGAGTCGCCGCGTGCCCTCGACGGCCACGGCCTCGAAGAGCGCGAAGGCGACGAGGGATACGAGCCCGATCCAGATCCCGATCGATTCCCTGCGTCTCGAGAAGACGATGCGCCCCACGGCGTGGGCGCCGTTCGCGAGATACACCGAGACGGCAGTCCTGCCGGACCGCCGAGAACCGTTCACGTTTCGTCCGCGAGACGGAAGAAGATCTCGGAAAGGGATCCCCGAAATCCCTCAGGGGTCGTGAGGGAAGCGGGTGCCCCCAGCGCGCGCAAGCGGCCCTTGATGACGAGAGCCGCCAGGGTGCCCACCTCCTCGGCCAGCGAGAGCTGATGCGTCGTGAAAAGCACCGTACCGCCCTGCCGGGTGTGCTCCTCGAGGCGTGATACGAGACGCCGCTGTGCGAGAGGGTCGAGCCCCACTATGGGCTCGTCGAGGACGATGAGATCGGGCGCGTGGAGGAAGGCCGTCGCGAGGGCGACGCGCTGCCGCGTGCCGTGCGAGAGCGTCTCGTTCCTCACGTCGGCGTTCGCGGTGAGGTCCTGGCGCGAAAGCTCCCGATCGATCTCCTCCTCGAGACCCTGGCCCTTCATTCCGAAGACGGCCCCGACGAACCGCAGCGCCTCCCGCGGGGTCCACTTGGGCCAGAGAAAGGGACGGTCGGGCACGAAGCCGAGACGGGCCTTGGCCGAAAGGGGCTCGCGCTCCATGTCGAAGCCTTCCACGAACACGCGTCCCGAGGTCGGGGTGAGGAGGCCCGTAAGGAGGCCCAGCGCCGTCGTCTTTCCGGCGCCATTCGGCCCCACGAGTGCGAAGAGGGAGCCCCGGGGGATCTCGAGGGTCAGTCCGTGGAGCGCGGTGAAGCGGCCATACCGCTTCACCGCGCCCTCGAATCGAACCGACGTCAGCGGGACGCCCCTTCAGGAACGATCACGCGTAGAGACCCCGGAGCTGCAGGTCGTTCGCGACCCTCTGGATGGCGACCATGTACGCGGCGATGCGGTAGGAGACGTTGCGTGCCTCGGCCATCTCGCGGACATCGGCGAAGGACTGCACCATGAGCTCCTCGAGCCGCTGGTTCACCTCGTCCTCGCGCCAGAAGAAGCCCATGCGGTCCTGAACCCACTCGAAGTACGAGACGGTCACTCCGCCGCCGTTCGCGTAGATGTCGGGAATCACGACGACTCCCATCTTCTGCAGGATCTCGTCGGCGGCCGCCGTGGTGGGGCCGTTCGCGCCCTCGACGATGATCTTCGTACGGATCTGATCGGCATTCTCGTGGGTGATCTGGTTCTCGAGCGCGGCGGGGACGAGGATGTCGCACTCGGTCGTGAGGAGCTGGGCCGGATCCAGCGGGGTCGAGCCCGGGAAGCCCACGACGGTGCGCGACTTCTGCATGTAGGTGAAGAGCGCCGCGACGTCGAGGCCGTCGGGGTTCTGGATCGCGCCGTTCACGTCGGAGACGGCGATGATCCTGGAGCCCTGGCTCGCGAACATCTTCGCGGAGATCGAGCCGACGTTGCCGAAGCCCTGCACCACGACGCGAGCGCCCTCGAGGGGAAGACCGTGCACCCTGGCGGCCTCGCGGCCCGCGAGCATCACGCCGCGGCCCGTGGCCTCGACGCGGCCGCGGGACCCGCCGATCGAGATGGGCTTGCCCGTGACGATCGACGTCACGGTGTGCCGCACGTGCATCGAGTAGGTGTCCATGAGCCACGCCATCGTCTGGCTGTCGGTGCCGACATCGGGCGCCGGAACGTCCTTCTCGGGTCCGAGGAGATCCATGATCTCCGACGTATAGCGGCGCGTAATCCGCTCGAGCTCACCGCGGGAGAGCTTGCGCGGATCGCAGATCACGCCGCCCTTGCCCCCGCCGAACGGGATGTTCATGACGGCGCACTTCCAGGTCATCCACGAGGCGAGCGCGCGAACCTCGTCCAGCGACACGCCCGCGTCGAAGCGGATGCCGCCCTTGGCGGGACCGCGCACGACGCTGTGATGAACCCGATATCCGATGAAGACCTCGATGCGTCCGTCGTCCATCACGACGGGGATCGAGACCTTGAGCTCCTTGATGGGCTCGCGCAGCACCTTGCGCATGCCCGGGTCGAGGCCCAGGAGCTCGGCGGCCTTGTCGAATCGTGAGGCCATTTCCTCGAAGGGGTTGATGTGGGTGGTGCTCAGGACCCCCGAGGTCGTTTCCGGAGACGTGCTGTCCACTATGGGAACCTCCTCTCGCTCTTGCGCGCCTCGCGGTCGTCGCAATGGTGCGACGTTACAGTGTGCCGGGGCAGCGAGACGATGATGCAATTGTAGCTCCGGGTAACGCGGTTTTCCGCGCTGTGGCAGCATCCCGCAAATGGCAGGTACCGAGGTCGCCGATGGTGATGCCGTCCGGCGCGTCCTCGAGGGGGAGGTCGAACTCTACACCCTGCTGGTGGAACGCTACCGCACCCGCCTCTACAGATTCGTCGAGAGGTACACGAACGATCCCGAGGACGCCCGTGACGTGACCCAGGAGGTCTTCCTCAAGGTCTACGGGGCGCTCGACACCTATGATTCCCGCTACAAGTTCTCGACCTGGCTCTTCCGGATCGCCGGAAACGCGGCGATCGATCACCTGCGCCGGCGGCGGCTCAAGGCGATTTCCCTAGAGGCCTCAAGGGACGACGAGGGCGGGCGGGCCATCGACCCGCGCGACGAACGCCCCGATCCCATGGAGGACCTCGCGCGGGCGCGCCTGCGCAAGGCCCTGGACGAGGCCATCGAGCGGCTGCCCGACGACTACCGCGAGCTGATCAGCCTCCGGCACTACGGCGAGCTGCCCTACGAGGAGATCGCGACCCTCAAGGGGATGCCCCTCGGAACCGTCAAGAACAAGCTTTTTCGCGCCCGGCAGGCTTTGAGAGATCTTTTGCCGCCGGAACTCGTATAGGGAGATGGCCGGATGAAAGCCAATCGGGCCGTCGAGAGGATCCAGGAAATGAACGAAACCGCAACGAAAAGGGGCGAGACCCAAGAGCTCTTGCCGCACGAGATCGAGGCGGACCGGCGCTTGGAGGCTCTCCTCGACGATCTCGCGGCGCGCACCGCGTCCGCCCCCCCGGCCGACTTCACCCGCAGGGTCATGGAAGCCCGTGGGTTCGCGCCCTGGGAGGTTCGCAGCCGGCAGGCCTGGCGCGTTCCCGTCCTCGCGGTCTCGGGCCTCGCTGCGGGCACCGCCGGTCTCGCCCTCCTGCCCCTTTGGAGCCTCGGCCCCGGAACAGCTCTCCAAACCTGGGCGCGCGTCGCGTT
>JAEUQS010000840.1 GCA_016789625.1 Acidobacteriota bacterium
GTACGCGACCGCCGCGTCGGTCGTGTAGAACGCGCCTCCGGGGCCCTGGGAGCGCGCGCCGGCGGGGAGAATCCAGTGATTGGGGGGCGGGGGGGGCCAGGAAGGCTCGATGACCGTTCCCAGAACCTGTGCCGGGAGGAGCGTTCTCGGGTCGTTCGTGACGTTGTCGATCGCCACTGCGTAGGCGGCGAAGGCCCCGCCGAGCGTCGCGGCCGAGACGACGAGCCTCGCTCCGGCGAGGCCTTCTTCGATTCCCAGCTCCCGAACCACGCGAAACACCTGGGTCATGCCCAGCGGCGGAAGCGCGACGCGCTTTTCGCCGCGCGTCTCTCCGCTCGCGTCAACCAGAGCGAGGTCCACCTCGAGCGACTCCTCCCTGGCATTCGCGAGGATCAGATTCGTTCGGAAGTCGGCGGTCTCGCGCACCGAGAGAATGGAGCGGGGCTTTCCGTAGACGACGAGATCTTCCGGGCGCGCTGCCGGCACGCTGTGGCCGAGCGTCCCGCCGAACCCCGGAGTGGAAGTTTGCGAGAGGGCACACAGAAACGCCGACGAAGTCGCGATACGGATTGCTCCGAAGCCGCGCGACCTTTCGAACAAAGATCCGAGGACGTCCTCGAAGGTCCGCGAGGCGCCGGGAGCGAGCGAGAAGCTCCTGGGCTCGCCGCGGTCCGTGTCGCCAGCCGCGAGCTCGAGCGAGAACAGGGCCGGCGTGCTGCCGGTGTTCGCGACCGTGAGGTCGGTGGTGTAGAACGCGCCGCCCAGCCCTTCCGCTCTGGCGGCCGCGGGGACGACGAGTCGAAAGACCCCTGAGGCTCGCGTCATTCGAAACACACCCCGTCCGTCGAGGGCTGCGTAGACGTCACCCGTGCAGGGCTCGACCGCGAGATCCACGACGGAGGCGTCAGCCGGCAGGCCAGCGTCCGCCGCTCGCCACGTGAGGCCGCCGTCCGAAGACTGGTAGAGGCCGCGGTCGTGTGTTCCGGTGTTCACGAACGTTCCCGCATACAACAGAGACGGATCCTCGGGGTCGACGGCAAGGGCCCTCACGGCGGGTGTGAACAGGTTGAGACCCTTCGGAAGCGCTCCGCGGCTCTCCCAGGAGCTGCCGGAGTTCGTGGACCGCAGGATCGAAGTCCCGCCGGATGCGTAGAGCGTTGAAGGCCTCGAGGGGCAAAGGACGAGGTACCAGACGTAGGTCGGGCCCTGCGTGGTGCCGATCCAGGAAGCGCCGCCGTCCGTGGATTTCTGTACCCCGTGGCCTCCGGTCGCGACAATCACGGTCTCCGGTGAGGCCGGATCGATGACCAGCCTCTGGACGTCCATCTCGGGGAGCGGTGTCTTCGTCCAGCTTGCCCCGGCGTCCGTGGACTTGTGCACGCCCTGCCAGGTTCCTACGTACACGTTGGCCGTCGTGACCGGGTCGACGACGATCACCAGCGTCGACTGGAGGGTCAACCCGAGGCTCGTCCGGGTCCAGGAATCTCCGCCATCGGTGGACTTGAGGATTCCCTCCTCCCGAGCTGCCGCGTAGAGAACAGCCGGATCGCGGGGATCGGCGGCGATCGCCTCGGAAATCACGGCGCTCGTCGTTTCCCAAAAGCGACCCGAATCGCTCGACCGAAACAGCTTCGACTCGGCCGCGGCCAGAACCCGTCCCGGTGCCGCGGGGCTAGTCGCCAGGCGTCGCGTGTGCTCGCCGGCGAAACCCTGCGTGCCCGCCGCTGTCCAGTATCGTCCTCCGTTCGTTGAAGTGAAGAGCCCGGCATCCACGCTTCCGGCCCAGACCTTGTCCGGGTTCGAGGGGTCGAACGCGAGCGCAGAGAGGCGCTCCGCGCGGAGTCCCTCGCTCGAAGCGGACCAGGTGGTGCCCGCATCCGACGACCGGAAGACCCCGACCGTTGGCGCCGGACCGTAGTTCTGCCTCACACCCAAGAGCACGGTCGCAGGGGAGGTCGGGCTCAACGCGATCGACGCCACGCTGAAGGCGGACAGGTCGGGCAGACCCGTGTTGGTCTCCGTGAACGTCGCTCCTGCGTCCGTCGAACGGAAGACGCGACTTCCTCGCGCCGCAAAGAACAGCTCCGGATCCGAGGGGCTCGCAGCCAATACCTGGGTCTCGGCGGCCGGCAAGCCGATGCCGGCCGCGGACCACGAAGCGCCTCCGTCGGTCGATCGGAGAAGGCCGCTCCCGTACGTCCCCGCGAGAATCGCGGAGGAGCTGAGGGCGAGAGGGGAGGAGAGGCCGAAACGGTGGAGGGAGAAAGACGACCACCACGTTCTGCCTGCATCCGTGCTTCGGACGAGACCCCGGTCGATCGTGTTTGCGTGAAGGTTCGATGGGTTGACAGGGTCGACCAGGAACGACCGGATGTCGGAGGTCTCGAACCCAAGGGACTCCCACGTGGCCCCCGCGTTCATCGTCTTGAACAGCATTCCGAAGTTGGTGAGGTACTGCGTCGAAGGCGCAGACGGGTCGATGTGTACAGAGCTGACCGTGCGATACGCGATTCCGTTGCTCACCGCGGTCCACGAGGCGCCGCCGTCGGTCGTTCGGAAGGCCCCGCTGGAGAATGTGCCGACAACGACGTGGTCGGATGAGGTGGGATCGATGGCGAGCGACGTGACGTGGGCTCCGTAAGGTCCTCCGGTCGTCCACACGCCCGGCTCCACCGCCGCGGAGGGCGCTGAAAGCGCAGCGAGTAGGAGGCCGAGGAGCCATTGCGCCGATTGCGTCATCCACCTGGAAGTGACCTCAGCGCATGGGATCTTTCGAGGCCGGTGCCGGGCCTCTCGAGAGCTCGTCTCTTCGGCGTGCCGAGAGCCGCGGCAGCCGGGACTCCCATTGGGGCACCACCCGCTCGAGCGCTCCGGCCTCGCCGAAGTAGACCTCGCGCACGTAGGCCCGCGTGACCGTCGCGTTCAGGTCGAGCGGGAAGGCGCGGACGAGCAGCGCGCCGAACAGGAATGCCGCGACGGCTCCGCCCGCGGCCCAGAGAGCGCGTCTCCCGCGAATCGCGAGGAGCGCGGCCGCGCCCACGAGAAGGAGAGGGACGAAGGCGGCGAAGGGGAGTCCGGCAAGCTGGAAGACCGAAGGCGCCCCGTGCCCAGCGCCGAGGAGCGGTGCGGCGACGGAGAGCCACGGTGCCGTCATTCCGGGCGCCGCGAACGGATACGTCACGGCGAGGGGCGCGATGGTCGCGAGCGAGAACCCGAGGAGCACGTCCTCGGCCCGCGAACGCGCGCGAAACAGGAGCGGAAAAACCAGGAACGGCAGAGCGGCCACGAGGTAGCGCGACCCGGCCGTCCAGCCCCCGTGGCGATTGGGATAGCCCGCATAGAGAAGCAGAAGCACGAGGGGCACGCCGCCGAGCGCGAGCGTGGCCGGCAGGCCGACCCGCGCGCGAAGCCTGGGCAGCGAGATCAGCCCCAGGATCAGGACGGGTGTGAACACGAACAGCCCCTTCGACGGCTCGAAGAGCAGCTCGACGATTCCCCGAAAGGACGGCAGCCCGACGCCGAACGCCCCCTTGCTCGCGAGCTCGCGGAAGCCGCCGAACTTCTCGAAACCGGAGGAGAGCGCGAGCGGCCCGCCGAAGCAAACGGTGTTGTACGCGAAGAGCGCGAGCGCGAAGGGGATTCCGCCCGAAGCGACGCGGAGGGAGCGCCCCACCGGCCGCCCCCAGCAGCCCAGGATGCCGAGCACCGCGGCGGGCACCGCGGCCGGGTACTCGGACACCACCGCGAGCCCGAGGAGCGCGCCCGCGAGGACCTCGAGGCGCGAGGAGTGGCGATTCGAAGGAACGAAGAACGCCATCCACGCGCCGAAGAGGCAGGCCGCGACCAGGGCGTGCGAAAAGAGGAGGAGCCCGTAGGCGAGGAGCGGCGTCGCGAAGAGGAGCGTGAAGATCGTGAACGGGATGCGCTCTTCGTCGACGCCGAGCCGGCGAGCGGCCCAGCCGATCGCGAGCGCCAGGAGAACGACCGGCAGCGTGGACGCGAAGAGCTTCATGCACACGACGGCCGGCCGCATCTGCGAAGCGGACGGCGGACCGGCGTAGGCGCGGGCGAGGACGTAGCCGGGCAGCCCGAGCGCCGCGCCTCCGGGCGCTTTGTTGGAGTACGTCCGGCTGTCCTTGACGGAGAGATCCTCGAAACCGGGCGCGAGGAGCGGAAGGACGCTCGAGACCTCGGGGGTGCGCTGCTCCACGAGCGCCGCCGCGAACGCCCAGCGGGTCAGCTCGTTGGAGCTCTGGAAGTGCGGGTAGACGGGCCAGACCAGCACCGCGAGGAGCCCGAACAGAGTCGTGATTCCGAAAGCCCGGGCGCGCGGAGACACGCTCGAAGTGTACGGGGAGGTGCGCCAGGCACGCGTCCTCTTGGTATGGTGGACGAAACATGAGCAACGATTCCCCGGGGGTCCGTCTCATGGTGTTCGGCCGATGACGCAGCTCCAGTTCCTCGTGCCGGCCGATCCCCTCGAACCGAGGCGCCCCGACCCGTATTTCGTCGCGCAGGTCGACGCTCTCCGGCACGCGGGCCACCGTGTGGGCGTGGTGCCCGATGGCGTGATCGACGGCCAGGCACCCCTCTCCGGCGTTCCCTCCGGAGCGGTGGTGCTCTACCGGGGCTGGATGCTGAACCCCGCCGGCTACGGGCACCTCGGACACGCGATTCGGGTGGCGGGCGCCGTGCCGTACATCAGCCGGGCGCAGTACCTGGCGACGCATCACCTTCCGGGCTGGTACCCGCTCATCAAGGACCTCACGCCCGAGACGCGAATCTTCTCCCGCGACGTCGACCTCGAGTCGGAGCTGCGCGAGCTCGCATGGCCCCAGTTCTTCGTGAAGGACTACGTCAAGTCGCTCAAGACGGGGCTCGGCTCCTTCCTGAACGATCCCGCGCACATCCACGCGCTCCTCGAGCAGATGGAGTCGTTCCGCGGCGAGATCGAAGGGGGGGTCTGCATTCGCCGGGTCGAGCCGTTCGTCCCCGACAGCGAGCGGCGCTACTTCGTCGTCGCGGGCGTGCCCTACGCCGCGGAGACCGACGCGCCCATTCCCGAGGCCGTCCACACCTGCGTGAAGCGACTCGGCAGTCCGTTCTACTCCGTGGACGTCGCGCTCCGCGAGGACGGCATCGAGCGGGTGGTGGAGGTCGGCGACGGGCAGGTCTCCGACCTCGTGGGGGCCTGGACGCCGCGGCGCCTCGTCGAGATTCTCGAGAGCATGGCCCAGTGGATCTACGGGTCGTCCTGAGCCGCCCCTCGCTGCGCGTGGGAGCCCGGTCGCGCCGTGGTAGGCGCGACTCAACGCCAGGATGGGAACTCGACCCGTCCGCTGGGTGAGCTTCTACCGCACGTTTCCGAATCCGTTCACGCCGCAGAAGGCGCACCCGCTGGACCTCGAGATCCAGCCGGCGGGGCTGGCCGTCGCCCTTCACCGACTTCGAGGGACTGCGATCCGTTCTCGGGCATAGACTCGACGCATCCGCGGCGGCTCGGGAGGGCGTGATGTCCGACGAAGACGAGAAGGTGGTCCTGCGAGCGGAGGAGGTCCTCCCCGTCGACGGCTCCGAGGACGTCTCCCACCTGCTGCGCGTGGCCAGCCTCCCCGGGATGCCCGATGACGCGGAAGCGCTCGCCGAGGAGGACGATGAGAACGCCGAGTACCTGCCGTCGGACGCGACGGAGTGGGTCGTCACCGTGGAGTTCGAGGGCAGCCCGAGGCTGAACCCCCACCAGGTGACCGAGGAATTCGACCAGGCCTGGCGCGAGAAATACGGCGGGCTCCTGACCTACGGCCGGGACGCGAAGACGGGGCTGTGGTCGTTTGCCATCTCGTCCGACGGCCCGAAGGCCGTGACGAGCCTGAAGTTCGCGTGGTGCGACGTTCGCGAGCCGGAGGACGCCGAAGGGCCGGCGCCGACGGCCGCACTCTACGCGGCGCGCCTCGCCGAGGTGCAGAAGAAGGTCTCGAGGTTCGGCCGGGCCCGCGTCACGGCGAACCTGACGCCGGAGGAAGCCGAGCTCCGTACCAACGAGCATCAGGCGCTGAAGGAACGCCTCGACGGAGCCGTGGTGGTGAAGCTCGTGGCGCCGGAAGGTCCGGGGTTCGAAGGGCGCGACGTGTGGGACGTCATGCTGTGTCTCGGCCTCGAATGGGGCGACATGGACTGTTTCCACTGGATCAACGACACGAGCTTCGGGGACGACTTCCTGTTCAGCGTGGAGACCTCGACGGAACCCGGCTACTTCCTTCCCGAGGAGATCGCCGCGGGCACGGTTCTGGTCGAAGACCTCGTGTTCGTCTATTCCATTCCGCGGAGCCCGGCCCCGGTGGCCGTGTTCGACGCGATGCTGGGCGCGATCGACTACGTGAAGGGGAGGCTGGGCGGCGAGGTGCGGGACGCGGACGGCGAGACGCTGGACATCGACGCCACCCGGAGGTCGATCGAGGCCATCGACGCCGAGCTTCGCGAGTCCGGGTTCCTGCCCGGCGCGCCCGACACGCTGCGACTCTTCTAGGGCCTACTGGGGCCGGGCCTTGCGGAGCGATTCGATGAGGCCCGCCGCCGCCTCGTCGAGCGTCTTCTTCCCCTCCACGTAGGGGCGCCACTCGCTTTCCAGAGCGCTCCGATAGCCGACCCAGTCGCCTCTCGCGAAGATCCCGTGGAGCATCGGCTCGTAAGCCGGCTTGCCGCCTTCCTCCAGGATCGCGCGGATGGCTTCCCCCGTCGTATAGAAGAGAACGACGTGCCAGAGATCGCCGGGCAGGCGCCAGTTCGCTGCCTTCGCCGCGCCGTCGAGCGCCTTCCGGAGCGGAGCGGCACGGAGCATGAGCAGGTGGGACGCTTCGTGGAAGACGACCTCGACTGCGGCCACGGATGGGTTCTCCACCGAGATGAGGAGATGACCGCCCTTCGGATCGAAGGAAACGGAGTTGGCCCCGCTCCAGCTCACGGTCTGCACGACGTCCACGTCGATCGGCAGGGTGTCCCAGGCGTTCGCGTAGAGCTGCTCGAGACGTCCCGCGATTCGCTGCTCGGTGGGGCCGAGCCGCGTCTTCAGATCCTCGATCCAGGCGCGGTTCGCGGCATCCTGGGCGGCCCAGCGGCAGGCGCGGTACGCGGGGGCGGCGGCGGCCCGGAATCCCGCCGCGATCGCCACGTACTGTTGGTCTTCGTCTTTTTTCAGCTCCCCGTCGAAGCCCGCGAGCTGCGCGCGCACGAGGTACTGCTCCCGGGCGAAAGCGTCTTTCGGCGAGACGATCTCGGCGTAATAGGCGACGGCTCCCTCCCATCCGTGTCGGTGAGACGACGGGAGCTTCTCGAAGCACGCGGTCTCGGGGCCGGAGCGGAACAGCGCGGGCTGGATCTTCTTCTTCGCGAGACCGGCCGAGATCAACGCGTCGTTGAGGTTGGTGTCGAAATCGCTATGGAAGGCGAAGTGAGGGGTCGTGGCGACCGGCGTGCGCCCGGGGGGCTTTCCCAGGCAGAGGCCGGGAACGGAGAGCAGCAGCCCCAACCCGAGAACGGCTCCGGCTTTCGTCAGAACGCGCCCGCTCATGAGTCGTCCAGTCTGGCATGGATCCGCGTTCGAGAGCCGCCCCGAAAAGGGAAAGGGCGCCTGAAAGGCGCCCGAGCTGGAAAGGGAATGGTGAGCCGTCCGGGATTCGAACCCGGGACCCCCTGATTAAAAGTCAGATGCTCTACCGCTGAGCTAACGGCCCTTTCCGGCCGCAGGCTTGGAGTCTAAGCGAGCCAGCCGTCGAGCGGGGTTCCCGCCCTCCGGATGGTCTCGTCGCGTTTGGGCCCGGTCGAGAGCAGCGCGACCTTCGCGTCCACGATTCCCTCGAGCGCCTCGAGGTACTGCTGGGCGTTCACGGGCAGATCCCCGAACGAAGAGATTCCCGCCGTGGAGGTCTTCCAGCCCGGAAACGTGCGGTACACGGGCTTCGCCGCGTCGTAGTGGTCCGCGCGGGCCGGGATCTCGCCGATCTCCTTGCCGTTCACCTCGTAATGGGTGCAGATCCGGATCTCGTCCATCTCGTCCAGCACGTCGAGCTTCGTGAGCGCGACGGCATCGATCCCCGAGATCCGCACCGTCGTGCGCGCCACCACCGCGTCGAACCAGCCCACCCGCCGCGGGCGGCCGGTCACCGTGCCGAACTCGTTGCCGCGCTTGCGGATGTGCTCACCCACGGAGTCGAAGAGCTCGGTGGGGAAGGGGCCGCTGCCGACGCGGGTCGTGTAGGCCTTCATCACCGCGAGCACGAGGCCGATCGACGCGGGCGGAATGCCGAGCCCGATCGACGCTCCGCCAGCCGCGCAGGACGACGACGTCACGAACGGATACGTCCCGTGGTCCACGTCGAGCATCACGCCCTGAGCGCCCTCGCAGAGGATCTTCTTCCCCGAGCGGATCGCCGAGCCGAGGAGCGTCGACGTGTCGGTCACGTAGCCCGCGAGCTCCCGCCCGCAAGCCACGTACTCGTCCATCGTCTCCTCCACGGTGGGCCCCTCGACGCCGGAGAAGTGCTTCAGCACCGCGTCGTGATGCGCGAGGAGCGGACGGGCCACCGCGATGAAGCGGTCGGCATCCACGAGGTCGGCCATGCGGATCCCCGAGCGGTTCGCCTTGGACTCGTAGGCCGGGCCGATCCCGCGCGAGGTGGTGCCGATGTTCGCGCCGCCCAGCGCCTTCTCGCGCGCGCCGTCGAGCAGCGCATGCGTCGGGAGGATCACGTGGGCGCGATCGGAAACGCGCAGGTTGTCGCCGATCTCGACGCCTTCCTTGCGCAACGACGCCATCTCCGAAAGGAGCGCGCGCGGGTCGATCACGACCCCGTTGCCGATCACGTTGAGCACGCCCTTCCGGCAGATTCCCGAGGGAATCAAACGCAGGGCCAGATGCTTGTCTTCGAACTTCACGGTGTGGCCGGCGTTGTGGCCACCCTGGTAACGGGCGACGAGCTCGAACGAAGGGGAGATCAGGTCCACGACCTTCCCCTTGCCCTCGTCTCCCCACTGTCCGCCGATGACGACGGCGACGTTGCGGTGCTTCACCGCGGAATTCTATCAGCGGGTAAGTGGGCGATCCGAACGGATCGCCTTTGGCGGTCCTACCGGACCGCCTGCCTCGCGGATTACCATCGACCGAATGACGACCATGGACGTTTCCCCGCTCGTCCTCACCGGTGAGAACCTGATCCTCTCGGACCTCGTGCGTGCCGCCGATGGCCGGCCGCCCGTCTCGCTCTCCTCCGGTGCCGCCGAACGGGTCGACCGCGCGCGCGCCGTGATCGACAAGGCGGTCGCGGAAAACCGCGTCGTCTACGGCGTCACCACGGGCTTCGGCAAGTTCGCCGACGTCGTCATTCCAACAGACAAGCTCACGGAGCTTCAGGAAAACCTCATCCGCAGCCATGCCGCCGGGGCGGGCGAGCCGCTTCCCACGCGCGTCGTGCGGGCCATGATGCTGCTCCGCGCGAACTGCCTCGCCAAGGGTTTCTCGGGCGTGCGCACCGCCACCGTCGAGACGCTCCTCGGGGCCCTCAACGCGGGCATCCACCCCATCGTCCCCGCGCAGGGCTCCGTGGGGGCCTCGGGCGATCTGGCTCCGCTCGCGCACCTCGCGCTCGCCCTCATCGGCGAGGGGGAGGTCGAGCACGAGGGCGTTCTCAAGCCGGCCGCCCAGGCCCTCGCCAAGGCCGGGCTGAAACCCGTGCGGCCCGAGGCCAAGGAGGGGCTCGCCCTCATCAACGGCACGCAGCTCACCACGGCCGTGGGGGGACTCGCGCTCGCCCAGCTCGTTTCGCTCACCAAGGCCGCGGACCTCATCGCCGCGCTCACGCTGGATGCCCTCAAGGGGACCGACGCCGCGTTCGACCCGCGCATCCACGCCGCCCGCCCGCACCCGGGGCAGGGCGCCTCGGCCCGGAACCTGGCCGCGCTCCTCGCGGGCTCCGAGCTTCGCGAGAGCCACCGCGCGTGCGACGCCGTGCAGGACGCCTACGCGCTCCGCTGCGCGCCTCAGGTGCACGGAACCGTCCGTGACGCGGTCACCTATGCGCGGCGGGTGTTCAACATCGAGATGAACGCCGCCACCGACAACCCCATGGTGTTCGCCACCGGCGATCAGGGCGAAGGGGAGCTCGTCTCCGGCGGGAACTTCCACGCCGCGCCCGTCGCCCTCGCCTGCGACCTTCTGGCCGCCGCCGCGACGGATCTCGCGTCGATCAGCGAGCGGCGCACCGAGCGCCTCGTCAACCCGGCGCTCTCGGGCGATCTTCCGGCCTTCCTCGTGCGGGAAGGCGGCCTCCACAGCGGCTTCATGATGATCCACGTCACGGCGGCCGAGATAGTCTCCGAGTGCAAGTCGCTCTCCTACCCGGCTTCGGTGGATTCCATTCCGACCTCGGCCGGAAAGGAAGACCACGTGTCGATGGGGCCCATCGCGGCGCGCAAGCTCGCGCGCATCGTGGAGAACCTGTCGCTCGTGCTCGGCATCGAGCTCCTCGCCGCCGCGCAGGCTCTGGACCTGCGCCGTCCGCTCACGTCGTCTGTGACGCTGGAAGAGGTCTCCCGCAGGCTGCGCGTGGACGTGCCCACCTGGGAGAAGGACCGCTACGCCGCTCCCGACATCGAGGCCGCTCGCTCGCTCGTCGTCTCGGGACTCGACGATCTGCTGGCGCCGCTCGAATAAAGAACCCGGTCCGTGATCGGCACGTGGACGAGCAGCGTCGCGTAGTAGAGCGGCGACAGCAAGGACCCCGAACCGCCGAACGTGGGCAGGAACGTGTACACGTAGAGAGGCGCTCCGAAGAAGGTCCGGAACACCCATTCGTTGAGGAGCACCTCGATCACCGGACCGAACGTCACGAGGAGGAGGAGGCGCAGCGCCGTTCGTGAGCGCGGGCTCCGGGCGCGGAGGTTCAGGGCCCTGTCGTAGGCGGTCGAGACGGGGACGATCAGGAGGAGCGCGAGGAGCCACACCACCGGCGACGTGATGCCTTGGAACACCGGCGCGATCTCGTAGCGCCAGAGCCTCAGCCCCGCCGCGAGGAAGAGGAGCCCGCCGGCGACCTCGCAGACGATCCAGGCGAGGGAGCCCACGGCGCACGCGAGGAGGAAGCGGGCTTTCACGGGACGGGCCCGGCGAGCTCGCTCGCGAGCCGCGTGAGGAGGTCCTCGCGGGTCGTGCCTTCCAGGAACGAGCGGCGCGGCAGATCTTCCAGCGCCGGAGGCAGGTTCGGCTCCCGGAACAGCTTCTCGGGCACTCGGTTGAAGAGCGTCACGGGCTCGACCTTGCGTTTGGCGAGAGCGACGGCGAGAGAGCCGGCCGTGAGGAGGGCCGACCGGTCGAGCGACGACACGATGGCGAACTCGCCCTCGCGGAGCTTGGCCGAGATGTCCTTGGAGCGGGCCTTGAAGCCGTCGTAGAGCCCGTCGAACGCGTGGAAGAAGTCCGCGAGGTCCGAGAGGAACGAGAAGCCGAGGACGCCGTCCGCGATCTTGAGGATCGCCGCGGCTCCGCGAGACGCTCCCGAAAGCGCGCGCGAGAGGAGCGAGTCGCCGTGCAGGAACCAGCGCAGCGCGTCGTTCTCGAGGAGGTGGATCATCCTCTCCGGCGCCGCCAGGAAGTCCAGGCCGCGCGCGGCCGGCGGCGTGTCGAGGACGATCAGGTCGTTCTGCGGATCGTTCGCGTGCTCGAAGAGCGCCTCGACCCCCATGTACTCGAGGACGCCGGGCAGGGAGTCGACGAGGCCGGTGTAGAGCTTGTTCTTCTGGATGCGGGCGAGGACGTCCGCCGGCGCGACGCGCGCGAGCAGCCTCTCGAAGACGGCCTTGGGGTCGATCTGGAGGACGCGGAAGGCCGCGCCCGGGGGCAGGCCCGGGAGCTTCACGTCGATGGGCTCGTCGGCGGCGCCGCCTTCGATGCCCAGTGCCTGCGCCAGCCTGCGCGCGGGGTCCACCGTCATCACGAGGACGCGCCGTCCGCGCCGGGCCGCCGCGAGCCCGGCCGCGGCAGACAGCGTCGTCTTGCCCACGCCGCCGGGCCCCACGAAGACGAGGAGCTTGGCGGTGTCGAGCCAGGGGCGGGCGTCGAACGTCGTGGGCAGACGGAACGTCTCGCGCCGTTCGAGCGGCCGGCGCGAGCGTCCCCCGCCTTCCGAGACGAGCTCCGTCAGCTCGTCGAGGAACGCCTTCGGGTCGGGGTCGGGCAGCTCGGGCAAGCGGATCGTGGGGTGCGAGAGGCGCGGCAGCGATTCCGTCGCGCCGCTCCGGCCCACGCGGTTCACCACCACGAGGCCCGTCGTGAGCCCGGCCTGCGCCCTGGCCCCCTCGACGAGCTCCTCGGCCTCGCGGGCCGCCAGTTCCGCGGGTTCGGCCACCACGACGAGCGCGGTCCTCGAGCCGTCGGAGACGAGCTGGTCGAGGTCCTTCGCGAGCGTGCGCATGGGGCCCGCGGGCACCGAGCGCAGCAGCGTGCGCGGCACGCCCATGAGCGAGAGCGCGTGGCCCGTGGCCGGCGCGTCGAGCACGACGAGGTCGTACCTGGGAGCCCGCTTGGTGCCGCGCGTTCTCTTGAAGAGCTCGCGGATCTTGCCGAGGAGGAGGAGGTCCGAGAGACCCGGAGTCGCGCGGGTGAAGTAGCGAAACGTCGACGAAGCGAGGAGGCGGTTCTGGAGGATGGAAAGAGGAACCACCGAGCGGACGAAGTCCTCGAGGAGCGTCTCGAACTCGGCCGTGATGCCGTAGAGGCGCTCCTCGTAGAGCGTCTCGGCGTATCCGCCGTCCTCCTTCTCGAAGAGCGGGGCGGCGTCGCCTCGGCCGTCGGAGGAGAGGAGGAGCACGGTCTTCCCCGAGCGCGCCGCCAGGCGCGCGAGCGCTGCCGCGACGGACGTCTTCCCGACGCCGCCCTTGCCCGAGACGACGAGGAGCTTTCTTTCGAAGAGCGCCTGGAGGGCTTCGACGAGATCGCTCAGGCGACGAACCTCTCGCGACCCGTCTTTTTCAGGTGTGCGATCCAGATCTTGTGGAACGGAGCCACGATGGGCAGGAGGTCCAGCACCTTCGGCAGGTCGCCCGTCTCGAGGACGATCTTCTTCCGGGCGATCGCGAGCGGGATGTTCTCGCGGCCCTGGAAGTAGCGGTTCGCGAGGTCGCTCGTCATCTGCATCGTGACCACCGGCGACCATTTGGCCTTGCCGCCCCAGACCCACTCGAGGTGCTCGCCCTTCTTCGCCCGGGCATCCGAGGCGTCGCGCACGTCGAGCACGAGCCCGAGGTCCGTGACGACGAACCGCTGCGGGGTCTTCTGGGCGCGCAGCTTCGGCCCGATCTCCGGGTGGCGGGAGAGGGTGTCGAAGAGCTCGTCGAAGAGGGCCTTGAACGTCTTGGCGTCGAGGGCATCGGCCATGCGGGGATTCTCGCCCGTGTGAAAGAATCTCGCTGGCTTCCCGCCCGGGAAGCCGAAGAAAACGAGGAGACACCCAATGGCGGATTCCCTCATCGATCAGATGAAGTCGCGCGGAGAGGCCTTCTTCACCGAGGTCTCGAACAACCTCATGGCGAACCCGGCCTTCCTCGACGTTCTCAAGAAGGGTCTCCTGGCCAAGGAGCTCCTCGACAAGCAGGTGGCCGACGGGCTCAAGAAGCTGAACGTCGTGACCAAGAAAGACCTTCGGAGCCTCGAGCACCGCATCGCGAACCTCGAGAGCGAGCTCTCGGAGCTGAAAGAGAAGATGGGCCCCGCCGCCCGCCGCACCCCGACGCGCGCCCGGAAGAGCTGACCGTGGACGGGGATTCGAGCGCCGCGAGGCCGGCGAGACGGCCGCGGGCCAACCGGGCCGCGCCGCCGCGGGCCGCCCGTCTCCCGGGCGCGGCCAGCCGGCCCGCGACGGGAGGCAAGCTCATCGAGTTCGTGGCCCCGCCGCGGAAGGAGAAAGTCGCCATCACCGGCGGCAGCGGCCGCATCGGCT
>JAEUQS010000255.1 GCA_016789625.1 Acidobacteriota bacterium
AGGCACGGGCACCGGCGATCGACCGCACGATCGCCGCTGCGTGCTCGTCGAGAGCGGTGCCGGGAGTCTCGTCCGGCTCGCGCGACACCGCAGCTTCGCCGGCGCCGGCCGGGCGCCGGGACACCTTTGCGAAGGCCGCCAGGGAACGCCGAAAGCGCGGGCCGCCGTTCGCATCGGTGAGCTTCGCGGTCGAAAGGAAGTCGTACGCCCCGCGCTCACCGGCCTGGAGGAAAGCGAGCGCGATCCCGGATCCCAGAGCCTCGATCCAGTCGGCCGCCCACGACCGTGCAAGGGCCTTCAGCAGCGCGACGGGAACCGCCGGTTCCACGGCGCCGGGACCCGGACCGAGCGAGCCCGACACCCGAACAACCGCCCCGCCCTCGCGTGGGACGCCCACGACCTCGGCCTCCCAGGACGGGTTCCCGGCCTCGGCGAGGAAGCTGTTCCAGGCCTCCTCCGCGGCTCCGAAGAACGGCTCGCTCATCTCCGCGGAGCCGAAGAACGTCTCGCTCATCTCCGCGGCGCTGAAGGGCGGTTCGCTCATCTCCGCGGAGCCAGTGGACGTCGCGCGCACCTGCGCCTCATCGAGCTGCCGGCACCCCTCGATCAGGATCTCCTGCCAGGAGGAGGTGATGGAGCGTTCCCCCGCTCGCGCCCCAGCGGTCAGCTGGAACGCGCCTCCCTTCCAGCCGAGAAGGCGATAAACGGCCGCCTCGCCGCGCAAGGGCCCGAGGGTCGCGTGGACGAGCTCGCCCACGTCGAACCACAGCGTCGCCTCCTCGCCGCCTCGGGTCACGTGGAGCGCCCCCGAAGCCATCGACAGCGCGTAGAGCTGGATGATGTCCGGGAACGACACGGAGACCGATCCCGAGAAGCCCTCCTCCGCGCCGAGCGAGCGATCGATTCGTTCGAGCAGCTCCTTGAAGCTGAACGGCTTGTCGAGGTAGTCGACGGAGCTGAAATTCCGAACCTCGCGGCGGACCTCAGCGGAGCCATACGCGGTGATCACCACGACCGGGAGCGCCGGGGCGACGGCGCGGGCGGCGACGATGAGCTCGAGACCGCTCATCTTCGGCATCCGCACGTCGGTGACGAGAAGATCCGGGACGCGGGCCCGGATCCTCGCGAGGGCATCCTCGGGATCGTTCGAGCCCTGGAACGAGATGTCGGGCCGCTCGCGCCGGATCTGGCGCTCCATCGACCACACCACGTCGACCTCGTCGTCCACCATCAGCACGTGGCGCGTCATGCTCCGGCCTCGGCGAGCTCGATCCGGAACGTCGTCTCCACGTTCGGGTGCGATTCCACGGAGACGTTCCCCTGGTTCTCCGACACGAGCGCCTGCACGAGCGTCAGACCCAGGCCCGTTCCCTGAGGCTTCGTGGTGAAGAAGGGGTCGAAGATCCGGGAGAGAAGGCCGTCGGCGATTCCCGGACCGTCGTCGATGACGTCGATGCGGACGCGGCCCGTGCTCGTCTCCGGCAGGACGCGGATGAGGACGCGGTCCGGATCCCCCGTGGACTCGAGCGCGTTCTCGACGAGATGGATGAGGCCTTCCGCGATCTGTCCCGCATCGGCCCGAACGAACACGGGACGACGGGGCAGCTCGAGCCGCGGGGAGCCCTCGTGGAACCGCGACCGCAGCGCATCGACCGCCGCCTGCACGAGTCCCGACACGTTCGCCTCGGCCATGCGGGGCGGACGCGGGTCACCGAACTGGAGGCAGGCGGCGATGAGGCGCTCGATCCGCTGCACTTGGCCCAGGATGCGAGACACGTGCTCGTGGCGCGGGTCTCCTTCCGGCAGGTCCTGGCGCATCGCCTCGGTGAGCCCCTGGATCGCGGCGATCGGATTTCGAATGCCGTGCGCGAAGCCGGCGACGGTGCTGCCGAGGGCGCCCAGCCGCTCGACTCGTCTCAGCTCCGCCTCCGCGTTCCGGGCCTCGTGAAGATCGCGGAAGAGGAGGATCACGTTCGTCTGGGGCGTCGCCGGCGCGCACTTCAGCGCCGTGACGCCGATGTCCACGCTCGAGCGGTCGGGACGGCGGACGCGGACCTCGACGCGTCGCTCGGCGCCCTCGGGAAGGGCCTCGACGAGAGCGCGCAGCTCCGTGCTCCCGCCGAACACCTCGGCGACGTCGACCCCGATGCAGGACCCCGCGCTGCGCCCCAGAGTGACGAGAGCCGTCCGGTTCGCGAACGAGACGCGTCCGCCGACCCCCACGGAGACGACGCCCGTCCGTATTCGCTCGAGGAGCTCGACGGTGAGTGCGAGGCGTTCCGTCAGCATGCCTCCCTCACGGTCCTCTGCGACAGCAGGTCGCGCAGCTGCTGCTCGAGCTGGGCCAGCCCGATCGGCTTCTCCAGGATCAGATGCGGTCCGCGTTCACGGGCATCCTCGTCGATCGCGGGATTGCGAAATGCGGTCAGGAGAATGCGGAGCGTCCCGGGATTCGTTTCCCTCACGAGATCGAGGAGCTCGAGACCCTCGCATCCGTCCGCCCCTCCGAGGCGAAGGTCCGTCAGCACGGCGTCGAACGTCTCGCTCCGCACCAGGCGGCCGGCTTCGAGAAGGCTCTCGGCGAAGGAGAGCACGAAGCTCTGCTCGTCGAAGTAGCGCCGCATCACGAACGCGACCCATTCCTCGTCATCCACGATCAGCAGCCGGTACGCCATCTGCGACTCTCAACGCACCGAACGTGCCAGGCTCAGGTCCTCTGGGAATGCGGCTTCTCCGAGCGAGATGCGTCCGCCGTCCCGAACACCGGACGCCGGGATTCCAGGATCCAGGACTCGGCTATTCTGGCCGCGTGAAGCGGGCGAGGCGGACCATCCTGTTCGTCGAGGACGAAGAGGACATCCGCCTACCCGTCGGCAGGTTCTTCGAGAGCAACGACTTCGACGTGATCGAGGCCGACACGTGCGCGACGGGGCTCGAGGCGTTCCGGAGGAGCCGCCCCGACGTGACGGTCATCGACTATTCCCTGCCGGATGGGGACGGCCTGACGCTCGTACGCGCGTTCCGGGAAACCGACCCGGGAATTCCCATCGTCATCCTGACGGGCCACGGCACGATCGACCTCGCGGTCCAGGCCATCAAGCAGGGCGCCGAGCAATTCCTCACCAAGCCGGTCGAGCTTCCGGTCCTTCTCGCCATCGTGAACCGCCTGATCGAGAGCTCGACGAACCAGCGGTTTCGTCTGGCGCAGGAGTCCCGGGAGACCCGCGCTCTCGATCCGTTTTTCGGCGAGAGCCCGGCGA
>JAEUQS010000843.1 GCA_016789625.1 Acidobacteriota bacterium
AGCGCTGCCCATGCGGTTTCCGCCGCCCTTCCTCAGGGGGCTCTCGTCACCGCCGGCGTGGCCACCGCCCTTTCGATCGGGGGACTCGCCTGGGGGCTCCGCGGATCCCGGGCGCGCCGGGCACGAGCCGAGCACTCGAACCCTTGAGCACCGAGACGGCTCCTTCCGTTTGGAGCCGGGCTCTCCGGCGGCTCCGCGTGGTTCTGAACGCGGCGGCGACCCTGGTCCTCGCGATCGCGATCGGGTCGTCCGCCGAACGCGCCGAGGCCCAGTCGCTCCCGAGGCTCGAGATCGCACCGGGGACGGTCCATTCCGGCGATCTGGTGGCGATGAGCCGGGACCTCTGGCTGGCAGGAGGCGTGAAGGGGACCGTCGTCGCGGTCGCCGCGACCACGGAGATCGCGGGAACGGTGTCCGGCGATGTCGTCCTCGTGGGCGGCCGCGCCATCATCTCCTCGGGCGCGCGGATCGAAGGAAACCTCCTCTCCATCGGTTGCGAGCTCGTGTTCCCGGCCCGGGGAACGGGTGTCGTGGGAGGCCGGGAGTTCTCGCTGTCGGCGCTCGAGACGGCGTTTCTCATCGAACTCCAGACCTCGCCGCTCGTGGCGGCCCGCGGAATCGATCTGTCGCCGGTGCTCCTGGCGTTTCGGCTGGCCCTGCTGCTGTCGTGGCTCGTCGCCGGATACGCCATCCTGTTCTTCGTGCCGCGACGAATCTCGGTTGCCGCCGACGCGGTACCCGGGCGCCTGCTCTTCGTTTCGGCGCTCGGCACCACCGCATTGCTCACGGGCGCTCTGGCGTCGGCTTTCGCGCTGGCCATCCTGCCCGCCTGGCTCGGTGTTCTCACCATGAGTCTCTTCGTCGCTCTGCTGGCCGTGCTCAAGCTCTTCGGTCTGGTGTCCGTCTTCCTCGCGCTCGGACGCCGCCTCACCCGGGGTGCGGTGCGGGGTTCGGCGCTGTTCGGAGACCCGTCGGCGCTCACGGTCGGGCTCCTCGTGCTCGGACTGCCCTCGCTCCTTCCCGTTGCGGGCCCCCTCCTCTGGGGCCTCGCGTCGCTCGCCGCCATCGGCCTCGCCCTCGAGACCCTCTTCGGTGCCCGCGCGATCGAGGCCGGGGCCGGGGAACCCGCTCTGCGGACGGTCCCGGCGGCCTGATAGAGTCCCCGCCAGCGCGGAGGTCTCAGGCCTCCGCCCGGGAGATTCGGGCCTCATGAACATCGAAACCCTGGGTGTCATCGGAGCCGGACAGATGGGGTCGGGCATCGCGCACGTGGCCGCGCTCGCAGGGCGTAACGTCATCCTTCACGACGTTCTGGAGGCGGCTCGCGAGGGGGGGCGCCGGACCATAGAGCGGAACCTCGCCCGGCAGGTCGAGAAGGGCAAGGTCGAAGCGGGCGCTCGCGATGCCGCCCTGTCGCGGATCACTCTCGCCCCTTCGTTGGACGACCTCGCCGGCTGCCAGCTCGTGGTCGAGGCGGCGGTCGAGGACGAAGCCGTCAAGAGAGACCTGTTCCGCAAGCTCGACGCGGTCCTGCCCGACACCGCCATCCTCGCGTCGAATACCTCCTCCATCTCGATCACGCGTCTCGCCGCAGTGACCCGGCAGCCCCAGAACTTCATCGGGATGCACTTCATGAATCCCGTGCCCGTGATGCAGCTGGTGGAGATCATCCGCGGCATCGCGACCTCGGACGAGACCACGGCGGCGGTCGTGAGCCTCGCGAAGGAAATGGGGAAGACGCCGGTCGAGTGCCGCGACTTTCCGGGCTTCGTCTCGAACCGGATCCTCATGCCGATGCTCAACGAAGCCGTTTTCGCCGTGCATGAAGGGGTCGCGACACCCGACGCGGTGGACACCATCATGAAGCTGGGCATGAACCACCCGATGGGGCCTCTGACCCTGGCCGATTTCATCGGCCTGGACACCTGCCTTTCGATCCTCCGGGTCCTCCACCAGGGCCTGGGCGACGACAAGTACCGGCCCTGTCCGCTGCTCGTGCAGATGGTGGATGCCGGCTGGCTGGGCAGGAAGGCGGGCCGAGGCTTCTACACCTACTCGGGGCCGGGCGGCGATCGGGTGCAGAAGGGATGATCTGTCAGGTCTGCAGCGCCCCGAACGAGCTCGATCGCGAGCTCTGCCGGAAGTGCCAGTCGAAGCTCCTCGTCGTTTCGGGGAGCCGCGAGTCGTACGACGAGGGAAGCCTGGGCGGGGGTTCCCTGCCGGATGACGGCATCTCACTCGACGAGCATCTCCTCGAACGCGTGAGCGTCCTCGAGGAGATCGTCAAGCGCTGCGCGGAGACCCTGAAGCTGCTTCTCGACTCCCTCAACAGACAGGAAAAAAACGGCTTCGTCGCTCAGGCGGGGCTCCTCGCCATGAAGGACCTCCTCGAGCGCAAGGGCGTGGTGGCGGAAGGCGAGCTGCTCGACCTCTGGGAAGCGCGTGTGGATCACCACATGGCCGCGGTCGAAAAGCGGGAGCGGTTCGTCGAGCGGCGGGAACGTCTCGTCGCCGCGTACGCGGGCGACAAGAAGGAGCGCTTCCTCGAGCTCCTCAGGGACGCCGAGCTGGCCCTCTTCGCGCTCGAGACCGACAAGGCCCTGAAGCTCCTCGAGGAGGCCCATCGCCTCGACCGTGGGAACGCCGAGCTCGCGTTCTTTCTGGGGGAGACCTACTTCAACGAAGGCGACGCCGACCGTGCGGGCGCCCTCCTCCGGCAGGTGCTCTCGCACGATCCCCGCCACTTCGAAGCGCTCGTCTATGCGGGCGTTCTCGAGAACGAAGCGGGGCGGTCCGAGCGCGCGATCGACTCGCTGAAGCGGGCGGTCGCCGTGAAGCCCGATGCGTTCCTGCCTCACTTCGCGCTCGGAGCGCTCCTCGCGCTCTCCGGTCAGCTGCCCAAGGCGGAGACGTTCCTCGAGAGGGCCGTCGAGATCGAGGAGAACGGCGAGGCCTGGTCCCTGCTCGGCACCATCGCGTACGAGAGGGGCCGTCTGAAGCAGGCCATCGACGCCTTCCAGAAAGCCGTGCGCCTCGACCCCGAGGACGAGGAGTCCCTTTACCAGCTCGGGCTCTGCTATCTCGATCGCGGCTGGACGCAGAAGGCGGCAGAGCGTTTCCAGGCGGCTCTCGAGCTGAACCCCAACCGGCTCGAGTTCCAGGAAGCGTCCAAGCTCCTGGCTCCCGGCTCGGGTCGCGCGCTTCCCAAGGTCTCGGGGGAGGCCGCCGACCTCGCGCAGAAGGCTCAGGGCCTCGCAGCGCAGGAACCTCAGAAAGCTCTCGCCATCTATCGGCGGGCTCTCAAGATCGACCCCGAGAACCCCACGCTCCTGATCGCCTACGCCTTGCTCTGCTCCTCGGTGGGGCGGACGTCCGAGGCTGTGCAGACGACGCGCCGCGTCCTGGCCCGCGAGCCCGGTGAGATGGTCGCCGCCGCCGCGTACGCCACGCTCCTCGAAGCGCTCAAGGCCGAAGGCAAGTATCGCGAAGGCAGCCGGGTCGCCGAGGAGATGCTGGGCGTGGTGCGCTCCAACTATGCGCGCTCGATCGCCTACTTCCAGCGGGCGACGGCCCTCGCCGAGATGGGCGAAGACCTCGACGGCGCGCTTCACGC
The DNA here is from genome assembly GCA_016789625.1 of Acidobacteriota bacterium. Taxonomy (GTDB): domain Bacteria; phylum Acidobacteriota; class Thermoanaerobaculia; order UBA5066; family UBA5066; genus JAEUQS01. Next base: position 3,614 of record JAEUQS010000843.1, read on the forward strand.
GGCCGACCTCTCGCTGCGCCTCTCCCCCAAGGAGATGCGCCAGTTCCCGCTCGCCGCCAAGGGCTGGGTGCATTACAAGCGCCGGGAGTTCGCGAGCGCCGTGGACTGTCTGAAGCGGGCCACCGATCTCGGGGAGACCCCTGCCGGCCTCACCCAACTCGGGCTCGCGTACCTCGCGCTCGGAGATCTCCGGGCCGCGCGGCAGGCTTTCGGGCGTGCCAAGCGCAAGGGCGGCCGGGCCTCGGCGGCTCGCGGCCGGCTCGAGTCGAAGATGCTCGAGCAGATCCGGCGCAGCCTGAGGCTCGACGAGAAGATGGCCCAACGCGGCCGTAAGCCCGGCACCTCGCGTTAACGCGCTTTCAATTTTCTTCTTTTCTGCTTGACAGACCTGCGCCGTGGGGCAAATGATCTGCCGCACTAAACATACCGAGTGTTCGGTATTTGCGGTCGGAGGCTTCATGGCTTTTCAGATCCCGTCGTTCGTCGCGCTTCTCTCCAGGCGTCGGTCCCTCGTGGCGGTGGGACTCGCTCTGGCCCTCTCCTCCGCCGCACCCTCGAACACGGCGTCCGCGCAGGTCGCGGACGGCGTCGTCGAGGTCGAGGTCGTCGACGGCTCGGGAGGGCCGTTGCCCGGAGTCCTCGTCACGGTGGCGCGCCCCGACACGGGGCTCTCGCGAACCGGGACGAGCACGGCGAGCGGCGTCGCGATCTTCCGCTCGCTGCCGCCCGCGAGCTACGAGATCTCGGCCGCTCTGGCAGGTTTCGAGACAGGCACGGCCAAAGGCCTGGCTCTCCGCGTCGGCCAGACCCAGCGCGTGAAGCTCACGCTCCGCCAGAGCAAGAGCGAGGAGATCACCGTGACGGGCGAGGTCCCGCTCGTCGACGTGTACAAGACCGACTCCTCCACGAACATCGTGCCCGAGCAGATCAAGGATCTGCCGGTCGCGAACCGCAACTTCGAGAACCTCGCGTTCATCGCGCCCGGCGTCCAGCGCGAGCGCGGAGCCTTCCGCTTCATCTCGGGCGGGCCGGTGGTGGGCAGCGGCGGAAACGCGAGCCAGTCCAGCATCCTCGTGAATGGCGTCGATTTCACGGACCCCGCGCTCGGGCTCGCCAAGACGAGGATCAGCCAGGACGCGATCGCCGAGTTCCGGGTCATCACGAACCGGTTCGACAGCGAGGTCGGCGGCTCCGCTGGCGGCGCGCTCTCGGTCGTCACGCGCTCCGGAACCAACGACCTCAAGGGAACCGTGTTCGGCTTCTACCGCTCGGACGCGCTCCGTGCGCAGGGCGCCCTCGAGACCGGCGAGGCCGACTTCAACCGCACGCAGCTCGGCTTCACGGTCGGCGGTCCGATCGTGAAGGACGCCACCCACTTCTTCGTCTCGTTCGAGCAGGTGAACGCCAAGAACGTCCTGCCCTTCCGGCCGGGCGGCGCATTCGCGAGCACGGCGAGGGACGTCTCGGCTCCCACGAAGCAGTCGCTCGGCTACGTCGGCCTCGACCAGAAGGTCGGTGAGAGCAGCCGGCTTCTCGCACGGGTCGACCTCGAGCGCTATCGCGAGGACAACTTCCGCGTCGGCGGCGTCGTGGATGTGTCCTATGGACAGGAGCTCCAGCGCGACAACCTCAATGCCTCCCTCGGTTTCGTCTCGGTGCTCTCTCAGAACACGACGAACGACGTTCGCGTCCAGGGCGGCAAGCGCAAGTACTTCGAGCCCACGAACACCAACGGCGTCGCCGAATGGTTCACGAGCGGCGTGACGCTGCAGCGCGGCGGCAACATCCTGGGCGACCTCCTCGGCGAGGGGACGTTCTTCGAGCTGCGCGACACGCTCACGCACCAGATCGTCACGGGCACGGCGTCCCACGACATCAAGGCCGGCATCTCGATCCAGTCCGTCAAGGACCGCTCGATCATCGACACGTACGCGACCGGGCTTCTCCTCTACGCCGGGGACGTCGCCGCCAACCCGACGGCCTTCCTCTACGGCGAGGGCTCGAGCGACGTGAGCGTCAAGACGCAGCGCTACGGCATCTTCCTGCAGGACGACTTCCGTCCGGTGCCGAACGTGACGGTCAGTCTCGGCGTGCGCTACGACCTCGACACGAAGGGCAACAACCCCGACCAGACGTACCCGCAGTCGCCCGAGCCGCGCAGCAAGGACTCCAACAACATCCAGCCGCGCCTCGGGTTCTCGTGGGACCTCTCGAAGGACGGCCGCTTCGTGGCCCGCGGCGGCGCGGGCATCTTCACGGGACGCTATCTCCTCGTGCCGGCCTTCCAGGAGCTGTCGTTCAACGGCGTCACGGGCCGCAGGCTGCGCACCCGCGTCTCCCTCCCGGGTCTCGCGATCGATCCGGCGAACCCGTTCAACACCGGCTTCCTCCTACCCTCGATCGACCTCGCGCTCCTCGACGGCAAGGTCGAAGCCCCCGAGGCCCGGCAGGCCAGCGTCGGCTTCACCGCGCGCCTCGGCAACACCGGCCTCTACGCGGACGTCGAAGGCATCTACGCCAAGGGAAAGAAGGAGATCGTCATCTACGACGCGAACTGGCGCGGGAACGCGGCTCCGGGACGCCCGAACGCGGCGTTCGGCCAGATCAACAAGTACGGCAACGACGGCCGTTCCGAGTACAAGGCGCTCGTGCTGTCGCTCAATGGCAACCTCAAGGGCGGCCATCTGGTGACCGCCTCGGCGACGTTCGGCAACAAGAAGAACATCTCCGACGACTTCAGCCCCGAGTTCCCCACGGGCTATCCGTCGGATCCGGCGAATCTCGAGGCCGAGTACGGTCGCGCCCGCTCCGACGAGCGTTTCCGGTTCGTGCTCTCGGGCGTCTTCCGTCTGCCTCTCGGCTTCACCGCCGGACCCATCTTCGAGTACGGAGCCGGCCAGCCCTGGACGTCCCGCTACGGCTACGACTTCAACGGCGACGGCAAGACCGGAGATCGTGAGCCCGGCGTCGAGCGCTTCGGCGAGGACGGCCCCGCGTTCCGCCAGCTCAGCCTCCGCATCACGAAGGCCTTCAACCTCGGCCCCGTCACGCTCGATGTCATCGCCGAGGCCTTCAACCTCCTCAACACGACGAATTACGACGTGACCTCGATCGACAACTCCAAGTACTTTTCGGGGCCCACACTCGCGGCACCCACGCGCCCCTACGTGGCGAACCCGAACTACGGAAACTACCGGGCCACGCTCTCGCCCCGCGAGATCCAGCTCGGCGCCCGGGTCTCGTTCTGACGATGGGAATCGAGACGGGACTTTCCGGCCGCGTCGTCGTCGTCACGGGCGCGGCCGCGGGGATCGGCCGCGCGACCGCGCTTCGCTTCGCCCGCGAGGGCGCCATCGTCGAAGCCTGGGATCGCGACTCGGCTCGGGGTGAGGAGCTGGGCAAGGACCTGGGCCCCGGCGCGTTCCGCACGGTCGACGTCGCGAGCCGCGCGTCGGTGGAGGAGGCCGTAGCGGCCGTCATCACCGAGCGCGGACGCATCGACGTTCTCGTGAACAACGCGGGAATCGTGCGGGACGCGCAGCTCGTGAAGTGGAAGGACGGGGCGGTCGCCGCCACGATGACCGACGAGCAGTTCGACGCCGTGATCTCGGTGAACCTGCGCGGGGTCTTCCTGGCGACCCGTGCGGTCGTGCCTCACATGATCAAGCAGGGATCCGGTGTCGTTCTCCAGGCCTCGAGCGTCGTCGGCCTCTACGGCAATTTCGGACAGACCAACTACGCGGCGACCAAGGCCGGGGTCGTCGCCATGACGCAGACGTGGGCCCGCGAGCTCGGCAAGTACGGCATTCGCGTGAATGCCGTCGCGCCCGGGTTCATCGCCACGGAGATTCTCTCGGCCATGCCGCAGAAAGTGATCGACGGCATGGTGTCGCACACCCCCGTGGGCCGCATGGGATCGGTCGAGGACATCGCGAACGCCTACGTCTTCCTCGCCTCCGACGCGGCCTCGTTCATCCACGGCACCGTCCTCTCGGTGGACGGCGGCCTCGTCCCGGGGACCTGACATGCCGCGCATCGCGAGGATCGTGGGAACGTCGAGCTACCGTCCCGAGATCGAGGTGTCGAACGACACGCTG
>JAEUQS010000293.1 GCA_016789625.1 Acidobacteriota bacterium
GAGGCCCACGCGAACGCGGCGGGATGCCGCACCGCACGCCGCGCGAGCGCGAGCGCGAGGGCCGTCGCGACGAACCCGCCCAGGCTCAGGAGCACGTGCCTTCGGAGGAAGCCGTCGAGCGTTGCCGCGCCGGGCAGGAGCCCGCCGCTGGGCAGCAGCCCGAGCCCGTCGGCCCAGAAGTGTCCGCTCACGGCGGCGGCGATCTGTCCGAGCAGCGTTGCCGCCAGGAGGAGCGAGGCGCCGTCCCGCCAGACGGCGCGGTCCAGGCCGGAGCGCGAGAGTCCCACGCCCAGCGCGAGCGCCGCGAAGACCGAGCCGGCCACGGGAAAGTGCACGAGCGCGGGATGGAGGGGCACGCCGAACACGTCGACCATGTCCCAAGTATCGCCAACCTCGACTTGCGTCTTTCTATCGCCCCGCCATAATCCGCCCGCACATGGACTCCATCGTCATCCGCGGAGCGCGGCAGCACAACCTTCGCAACGTCTCCCTGACCATCCCACGGAACGCGCTCGTCGTCCTCACGGGAGTCTCCGGCTCGGGCAAGTCGTCGCTCGCGTTCGACACGCTGTTCGCCGAAGGACAGCGACGCTACGTCGAATCCCTCTCGGCCTACGCGCGGCAGTTCCTCGAGCAGATGGAGAAGCCCGACGTCGACTCCATCGAGGGGCTCTCGCCCGCGATCTCGATCGAGCAGAAGACGACCTCCAAGAACCCGCGCTCCACGGTGGGCACCGTCACCGAGATCTACGACTACCTGAGGCTCCTCTTCGCGTCGGTGGGGAAGCCGCACTGCACGAGCTGCGGGCGGCCCATCGCCGCGCAGACGATCCAGCAGATGACCGACAAGGTTCTCGCGATGCCCGAGGGGCGGCGCTTCCTCGTCCTCTCGCCGTACGTGCGCGGCAAGAAGGGCGAGTACAAAAAGCAGATGGGCGAGATGCAGAAGGCCGGCTTCCAACGCGCGCGGGTGAACGGCGCCATGGTCGACCTCGCCGATCCGCCCGAGCTCGACAAGCAGAAGAAGCACACCATCGAGATCGTCGTGGACCGCCTCGTCGTGAAGCACGGCGACGACGAGATGCGCCGGCGCCTCGCCGATTCCCTCGAGACGGCCGCCAAGACGAGCAAGGGGCTGGTGACGATCTCGGTGCTCGGCGCGAACCCCGACGACCCGCCGGCCGAGGAAACGCTCTCGACGTCCTACTCGTGTCCCGACTGCGGCACCTCGCTCGCCGAGGTGACGCCGCGGCTCTTCTCCTTCAACTCCCCGTTCGGCGCCTGCGGCGGCTGCTCCGGCCTCGGCACGGTCAAGAAGGTCGATGTCGAGAGCCTCGTGCCCGACGAGCAGAAGTCCATTGCCGACGGTGCGATCGCGCTCTTCAAGGAGGGCTCCACGAGCTGGCGCCTCAAGCAGATCGAGCAGCTCGCCAAGGCGCTCAAGTTCTCCATGGCGACGCCCTGGAGGGAGCTCCCGCGCAGCGTTCGGGACGTGATTCTCTTCGGCTCGGGCGGCTCCGAGATCAAGTGGAAGTACAAGTCCGAGAAGGGCCAGTACCAGTGGAGCTCGGCGTTCAAGGGCATCGTCCCGACGCTCCAGGCCAAGTACAAGGAGGTCGCCGGCGACGACGCGCGCGAGGAGATCGAGCGCTTCATGATCGCCTCGCCGTGCCCCGATTGCGGCGGCCGGCGCCTCAAGAAGGACGCCCTCTCCGTGCTTCTCGACGGGCGCGCCATCGACAGCCTCACCGACATGACGCTGGACGACGCCCAGGCGTTCTTCCACGGGCTGAACCTCTCGCCCCGCGAGCGGGAGATCGCCGGGAAGATCCTCAAGGAGATCGAGGACCGCCTCGGCTTCCTCACGCACGTCGGGATCGGATACCTCTCGCTCTCGCGCGCCTCGGCCTCCCTCTCGGGCGGCGAGTCCCAGCGCATCCGCCTCGCCACGCAGATCGGCTCGAAGCTCATGGGCGTGCTCTACGTGCTCGACGAGCCCTCGATCGGTCTCCATCCGCGCGACAACGCCAAGCTCATCGAGACGCTCGTCGCCATGCGCGACCTCGGCAACACGGTCGTCGTCGTGGAGCACGACGAGGAGACGATCCGCGCGGCCGACCGCGTCGTGGACCTCGGGCCCGGCGCCGGCGTGCACGGCGGCGAGATCGTGGGCGAGGGCCATGCCGACGAGCTCGTGAAGTTCCCCAGGTCGCTCACGGGCAAGTACCTTTCGGGCGAGCTGCGCATCGACGTGCCGAAGGAGCGCCGCAAGGGGAACGGCCGGTTCGTGAGCGTGGTGAACGCCACGGCCAACAACCTCAAGGGCGTGACCGCACGGTTTCCGCTCGGGGCGTTCACGGCCGTGACCGGGGTCTCGGGCTCGGGCAAGTCCACGCTCGTGAACGACATCCTCTACGCGGCGGCGGCGCGCGTGCTCTACGGCGCCTCCGAGCGGCCCGGCGCGCACCGGAAGCTCGAGGGGCTCGAGCACCTCGACAAGGTCATCGACATCGACCAGTCACCCATCGGCCGCACGCCCCGCTCGAATCCGGCCACGTACACGAACCTCTTCGGGCCCATTCGCGAGCTGATGGCCCAGGTGCCCGAGGCCCGCGTGCGCGGCTACGGTCCCGGGCGCTTCTCGTTCAACGTGAAGGGCGGGCGCTGCGAGAACTGCGGCGGCGGCGGGCAGATCGCCATCGAGATGCACTTCCTGCCCGACATCTACGTCACGTGCGACGTCTGCGGCGGGAAGCGCTACAACCGCGAGACGCTGGAGATCCGCTACAAGGGCCATTCCATCGCCGACATCCTGGACATGACGGCCGAACAGGCGGCCGAGGTCTTCGCGAACGTCCCCACGATCCGGCAGGTCTCCGAGACGCTCGTGGACGTCGGCCTCGGCTACGTGCGCCTGGGCCAGCCCGCGACGACGCTCTCGGGCGGCGAGGCGCAGCGCGTGAAGCTCGCCAAGGAGCTGGCGCGGCGCGCCACCGGCCGCACGCTCTACATCCTCGACGAGCCCACCACCGGCCTCCACTTCGACGACGTGCGCAAGCTCCTCATGGTGCTGCACGCGCTCGTCGAGCGTGGGAACACGGTGATCGTCATCGAGCACAACCTCGACGTCGTGAAGACGGCCGACTACCTGCTCGATCTGGGTCCCGAGGGCGGGGCCGGGGGCGGCCTCATCATCGCGCAGGGCACCCCCGAGGAGGTGTCGCGGAACCCGGCCTCGGCAACGGGACGGTTCCTGACCCCGCTCCTCGGTGCTGTGGCTCCGCCCGTTCCGGGCTCCGCACCTGCCATGGCTCCCGTCGGGCCCGCGCGCCGAAAATCGCGGGCTCAAGGCGGGTGATCCCGGCTAGAATCTGAGGTTGCTTCCGTGATCACCGGCTTCAACACCGACATCCGGCATGGTGACCGCGTGTTCCACGTGCAGACGGAGGACCGTGGCATCGGGAACCCGGTCGTCGAATCCCTCGTCTACGTCGGCGGGGAGATCCTGCTTTCCAAGAAGACTCCCTACAAGGAGCACATCAAGGACGGGAACCAGGTCGACGAAAAGGCCGTGAAGGAGATGATGGATCTCCAGCACCGCCGGATCATCGAGGCCATCCGCCGGGGCCGGTTCGACGGCAAGAAGCCCGGCCAGCTGGCCGGCGCCCCCGATGAGCCCGCCCCGCTTCCCTCGAGCGGCACGTCGCCGGTACCGAACCGGGATGGCCGGGAGCCCCAGACCGTGTCGCCCGTCTCGGCGGCCGCCGCAGCCGCCGCGGCCGCGATCCTGTCGTCCAAGTCGGGCGGGTTCCCGTCCCTGCCGCGCACCACTCCCGCCCTCGGCAGCCTCCCGCCGTCGATGCGCGCGCGCACGCCGAATTCCCTCCAGGCGCCGGGCAGCGAGCGTTCGCTCGACATGGTGATCATGGATTACCTGGCGAGCGAGAAGGCCAACGAGCATCTCGAGCTCTCGCTCATGACGGGCGGCGATCTCATCGCGGGCGAAGCCGTGTCGATCACGGTGAGGGCCTACACCTCGCTCACCGAGAAGCCCGTCGCCGGCGCCCACGTCTCGATCCGGGTGGTCTCCACGGCCGGTCCGCCGCAGGTGCTCTACCGGGGAGTCACGGGGAACGACGGCCTGGTGAAGGCGACCTGCTCGCTGCCCGAGATCGGGCAGGGGAGCGCCGCGCTCATCCTGGCCGCGACCTCGCCGCTCGGGAACAACGAGATCAAGCAGTTGATAAAGCGCAAGTAGTCTTCTCTCCTCCGGGGCTTGCAGTCCGCGCGTGCGTTCCTTAGAATCCGCCGCTCCGTGAAGGCCGGAAGCCTTCCATGGGCCGCTAGCTCAATTGGTAGAGCAAGAGACTCTTAATCTCTGGGTTGAGGGTTCGAGTCCCCCGCGGCTCACCATGTCCTTCCAAGGCTGGCTTTCGGGCCAGCCTTTTTCTTTCGCGTGGTGAGGCTCCGCCCGTTCCGGGCTTCGCACCCCGGCATACTCCCGCGCACGCGCACCAGGAGGACTCATGAAGCGACTCCCGATCCTCGCCCTTTCCGCCCTCGCCATCTCGTCGCTGGCGGCAGCGACGGCGTTCGGCGCCCGCCCGTTCACCCTGAACGACCTCCTCGGGGTCGTGCGTGTCGGCGACCCGCAGGTCTCGCCCGACGGCGCGTGGGTCGCCTACGTGCGCACCACGACGAATCTGGAGGCGGGCAAACGCAACTCCGACCTCTGGGTGATGCCGTTCGCCGGCGGACCGGGCAAGCAGCTCACCCGCTTCGAGGGCTCGGACTCCTCGCCCCGCTTCTCGCCCGACGGAAAGAAGCTCGCGTTCGTCTCCACCCGCTCGGGCAGCCCGCAGATCCACCTCATCGACCTCTCGGGGGGTGAGGCCGAGAAGCTCACCGACATGCCCCTGGGCGTGGACGGCGGCTCCCCGTTGGTGTGGTCGAAGGACGGGAAGAAGCTGGCGTTCGCGTCGGACACCTACCCCGACTGCGCGGACCTCGCGTGCGTGAAGAAGCGCTCCGAGGAGAAGGACAAGAGCCCGGTCAAGGTGCACAAGGCGACCCGACTCCTCTTCCGGCACTGGGACGAGTGGCGCACCGACGTCCGCAAGCACGTCTACGTGATGGACCTCGCCACGAAAGAGGTGAAGGACCTCACGCCGGGAGACTTCGACTCACCGACCGTGCAGTACGAGGACGGCGGCTTCACGTTTTCGCCCGACGGCTCGATGCTCGCGTTCGTCTCGAACCGCGAGGGGATCGATCGCGAGGCGTTCACCACGAACATGGACGTCTTCCTCGTGCCCGTCGCCGGCGGCACGCCCGAGAACGTCACCAAGGCCAACACCGGCGCCGACATCGCGCCGCAGTTCTCGGCCGACGGCGCGACGCTGGCCGTGAAGTCCCAGCGCCGGGCGGGCTTCGAGGCCGACCGCTGGTACGTGGACCTCTACGACGTGAAGACGAAGGCGAAGAGAACGCTCTTTCCCGAAACCGACATCTCGGTCAACGACCTCGTCTTCGCGAAGGACGGCAAGGGCATCTTCTTCACCGCCGAGCGCGCCGGACGGGGCGACCTCTTCCGCGCGGAGCTCTCGGGCGGGCCGCCGCAGGACGTCCTGAAGGGCGGGAGCATCGGCTCCCTCCGCGCGACGGCGACCGGCGTGGTGTTCTCGAAGGCGACGCTCCTCTCCCCGCCGGAGCTCTTCGTGCTCGAGGGCGGCAAGGAGCGCGCGCTCACCAACGAGAACGCGTCCTGGCGGTCCGAGGTCGACATGGGCACCCGCGAGAGCCTCTCGGCCAAGGGAGCTCTCGGAGCGGATATCCAGTACTGGCTCGTGAAGCCTCCCGCGTTCGATGCCGCGAAGAAGTACCCGGTCGTCTTCCTCATCCACGGCGGCCCGCAGGGCGCCTGGGAAGACGGCTGGTCGGCCCGCTGGAACCCCGCGCTCTGGGCCGCTCAGGGCTGGATCGTCGTGGCACCCAACCCGCGCGGCTCGACGGGCTTCGGGCAGAAGTTCGTGGACGACATCTCACAGGACTGGGGCGGCAAGGTCATGACCGACCTGGACGGCGTGTTCGACGCCGTGGTGAAGCTGCCGTACGTGGATCCGAAGCGCCAGGGCGTCGCGGGCGCGAGCTACGGCGGCTACGCGGTGAACTGGCTCGTCGGCACGCGGGTCGACCGCTTCAAGGCGGCCGTGACGCACGACGGCGTCTTCAACCTCGAGTCGATGCACAACGTCACCGAGGAGCTTTGGTTCCCCGATTGGGAGGCCGGCGGCGCGCCCTGGACCCCGAAGGCGAAGGAGTACTACGCGAAGTGGTCTCCGCACCAGCACGCGCACAAGGTGAAGACCCCGACGCTGATCATCACGAACGAGCTGGACTATCGGGTGCCCGTCGACCAGGGGATCCAGATGTTCACGATCCTGCGCCGGAACGGTGTGCCCGCCGAGATGCTCGTGTTCCCCGACGAGGGCCACTGGGTGCTGAAGCCTCTCAACTCGAAGCGGTGGCACGAGGAGGTGTTCTCGTGGCTGAAAAGATGGCTGTAGTGATCCTGGGGGTTTCTCGATCCCCCCAGGCCCCCCGCCGGGAGATTTGATCCCGGGCCTCCCGGGGCTGTGGTAGCGTTGAACGACCAACGATTTGGAGGGGTTCCCATGAAAAAGTTCACCGTGATCGGTCTCGGCCTCCTCGCCTTTTGCGTGAGCACCCCCGTCCTCGCGCAGAAGCCGACCGTCGGACGGTCGATCAAGGCCACGCTCGTCTCGCCGAAGACCGCGGAGCCTCTCCGCGGCGGAACAACCGTCGATCTCGTGTGGGACCTCCAGATTCCGTCGAATCTGATGCCGCCCGACATCCGCTGGTGCGAGCAGGAGATCTTCGCGACGCTCGGCGACGGCAGCATCATCGCGGTCACCCCCCGCCTCGACCCGACGGTGCGCAAGTTCGCGTGGCGCGTGCCGAACCTCAACTCCAGCAACGTGGTCGTCGACCTTCGGTTCGGCTGCGACGCGGACCCGGTCGTCTACGAGCGCTCCCATCCGCAGGTCCAGCGGCCGCTCACGCTCGTGGCCGATCCGGCGCTCCAGAGCGTCGCCATCGTGCCCGGTGAGGACTCCGCGCTTTCCTGGGAGAGCACGGTCTCCGGAGTCAAGGAATACGACGTCCAGGTTTCCTTCGACGGCGGCACCACGTTCACGTCGGCGGGCCGGACCTCGGAAACCTCCTTCGCCGTGAGCCGCCCCGACGGCTTCCACGGGCGCGCGCAGTTCCGCGTCGTCGCCGTGCGGGCCGATGGCTCCGAAGTCGCTTCGCCCGCCGTCGTCGAGGCCCGTCCGGGCGCGCGGCTGCCCGAAGTCCTCGAGCAGTAGTCGAACCTGGGGGCTTCTTCGATCCCCACCGGTATCCCGAGGCCCCGACCTCTTCCCGAGGCCGGGGTCTTTTTTCGTTGACTGGCCGGAAGCCGACGTGAAGCTCCTCCGACGCCTCCTCGCCGCCCTCGTTCCCGGCCTCGCGGCCCTCGGGGCTGAAGGTGCGTCGATCGACGGCGCGCGGCCGGTCGAGGCGGCAGGCTCGAGGATCGTCGTGTCGTTCTCGCTGCCCGCCCGGTTCGACGAAGGAGAGATCCTCCTCGCCGTCGAGGGAGGACCCCGCGTACGGCTGACCCCCGAGCTGGCCCCGGGCACCACGAGGGCCGAGGTCGTGCTCCCGGCCCTGGCCGGCCGCGCGCGTTTCGTGCTCCGGGCAGGCCGGCCCCGCGACGGCCGGGTCGAGACCCCGGGCGAGCGCGAGGAACGCGATATCGCGTTCTCCCGGCCCTTCCACATCGAGGTCTCCGGCGCGGCGCGCCTGCCGTATCGGTCTGCGCCCACGCGCCGAGTGCCGGGCGGGCCGGCCTCCGAGTGGTGGGCGACGGAGCCCCTCTCGCGTCCCACGGAGCCCGAAGGCGACGGGCACACCTCGTCCTCCGGACTCACGGCAGGGGCCCCCGCGGACGAGGCCCTCCTCACCGCGAAGCGAGTCGTCCGGCCGGGGCGCACCGCGCCGAAGGCCGAGGGAGGCAGGAGCCCCGTCCCGGTGGCGGCCGCGCGACCGCGCGCGGACCGGGCCCTGGCAGCGTTCCCCGGGGCCGCCGTCCCCTTGCTGAACTGAGACGTCCCCGAGCGGGCCGCCCGCATCGCGCTTCCGTCTCTCTCTCGAGAAGCCGATACATGCTCAGCCTCCGCGCCGGGTACGCCCCGCGCTGAGCCCAGAAAGGACGTCCATTGGAAAGCTCTTTCTTCCGAGCGGCCGCGGGCCGCTCGGCCGCTGTCCTCGTACTCGCCACCTGCCTCACGGAAACCACCCTTCTCGGAGCCGCCCGCTTCCGCCTCCTCGACGGAGCCGGACGGCCCGTGCCGGGCGCGCGGGTCTCGATCGTGGGCCGCGCCGGCTCGACGCTCACCGGGAGCGCGGGTGAGCTGGACCCGGGAGCCCTGCCGCCCACGCCATTCGAGCTGGCGGTGTTCTCGCCGAGCGGCGCCTGGCTGGGCCTCGTGAGGGTGGAGCGCCTCGCCGAGAGCGGCGTCCAGGACCTCCGCCTCCCGTCGGGCAGCACGGCCGAGGTGGTCGTGAAGGAGAGCGTCGCGCCCTCCGCGCTCGCTCCCCCCGCCAACGCAGTGACCCTCGTCTCCCGGGCCGAGCTCGAGGAGAAGCGGCCCTCCCGCCTCACCGAGACGCTCGACGACGTGCCCGGCGTGTGGAAGAGCGACGAGAGCTCGAGCGCCGTTCCGTCGGTTCGCGGGCTCTCCCGGGGCCGCACGCTCATCCTCCTCGACGACGGCCGCGTGTCGGCCGAGCGCCGCGCGGGCCCGTCGGCCTCGTTCGTGAACCCGTTCTCCCTCGAGAACGTCGAGGTCGTGCGCGGACCGGGCTCCGTCGCCTACGGGTCGGACGCGCTCGGCGGCGCGGTCCACGCCAAGACGGCCCTCCCCGTGCCCGGTGTCTTCGCGGCTCGCTACTCCCTCACGGCGGGCGCCGGCGGCACGCCGGAGCTCTCGGGCGGCCTCTCCCTCAACATCCCGGTGGGATCCATGGCGATCACCGTGCAGGCCCAGCAGCGCCGGCAGTCGGACTACGACAAGCCCGAGGGCACGCAGGAGAACTCCTCGTCGCACGACCGCGGGGCGCTCGTGCGCTGGCTGGTCCCCCTGGGCAGCGGAGGCAGCCGGCTCTACCTGGGCGTGCAGATCGACGAATCGCGCGACATGGGCAAGCCCAGCGCCGATCAGCTGCTCACGCGGACGTACTACCCGGAGGAGAACTCCCGCCGGTTCTCCCTCGGGCTCGACCTCGTCGACGTGGCGGGCTTCTCGGCTCTCGAGGCGCGCGGCTTCCTGGGGAGCTACCAGCTCGTCACGAACCGTTTGCGCTTTCCCGTTCCGGGCACCACGCGGCGGCTGCAGTCGTCCGACGTGGACGCGAGCGACGCCTCGTTTCGCGTC
>JAEUQS010000305.1 GCA_016789625.1 Acidobacteriota bacterium
CGGCCAGGACCAGAACACCGGCGGGGTGCGCGCCCTTCATCGGCCGTGAACGATAGCGCGATATGCTCGAGCCCTCATGTCGCATGAACCCGTGCGCAAGCGGCCGCGGCTCTCTCCCATCGTCCTCCTCGGCATGGTCGCGACGGCAGTCGGCCTTCTCCTCCTCATGATGCTGTACGTCCTGAGCAAGCGGATGAACGCTCCCCCTCCCCCGGCACCTCAGGCGGCACCTCAGGCCGCCTTCGCGCCCCCTCTCCCGGCTCTCGGAACGGTGCCTCCGTTCTCTCTCACGGCCCAGGACGGCTCGACCGTGACGAACGAAACCCTGGCGGGAAAGGTCTGGATCGCGAACTTCTTCTTCACCGAGTGCGCCGGCATCTGCCCGGCGATGACGGGCCGGATGCGCGGCCTCACCGAGAAGCTCGCGGGTGAGAAGGGCGTCGCGTTCGTCTCCTTCGACGTGGATCCCGACCGCGACACCGTGGAGGACCTCGCGGCCTACGCGGTGAAGCACGACGCGGACACGTCCCGGTGGCGTTTCCTGCGCGGCGAGAAGGCCGTCGTGCGCGAGCTCGTGACGAAGGGCTTCAAGCTCGGCCTCGAGGATCAGCCCGGAGAGAAGGAGCCGATCCTCCACTCCTCGCGCCTCGTGCTCGTGGACCAGAAGGGCGGGATCCGCGGAACCTACGAATCCGAGGACGAAGCCGCGCTCGCGAAGCTCGAGGCCGACGCGCGAGCGCTCACTTCGCCGGCTTCGGCTCCCTAGCTTCCTTCGGGAAGGACAGCTCGCTGCGGTCGATGGCCTTCGACCACTTCAGCGTGCCTCGTGTGTCGTAGGCCTCGAGCACGAGCCGCCGCTTGCCACGCGGCCCTTCGACGCGCGCCTTGCCGAAGTTCCGCTCGAGGAGGTACGTGCCCTCGACGCGCTCGGGGTTCGTCTCCTCGGCGTCGCCGGGCTTCGTGGCCCGGACCCCCGACGTGAGCGGAGAGCTCGTGTATTCGTAGAGCGGGTACATGCCCGGCAGAGTGCGCTTCGCCAGCTCGGTGTGGTGCCGGTCGCCCGTGAGGAGGACGACACCCTCGATCTTCCGGTCGCGGATCCAGTCGAGCAGCTCCTTCAGCTCGCTCGCGTAGAGCCTCAGGCTCTCGTTTTTCTGGTTCTTCTCGCTGAAGGCCTGCGTTCCGATCGCGACGAGCTTGAACGTCTCGGTGGACGAGAGGAGAGCCTCCTTGAACCAGTCCTTCTGGCCCTTGCCGAGGAACGTCTTGGCCGGCCCGTCGGGCGTGTTGTCGGGCACGCGGTACGTGCGGTCGTCGAGCAGGAAGACCCGGAGGTCCGAGAGGACGAACGTCTGGAACACGCCGGGCACGCCGGGCAGACCGTGATGAATCGCCGGCCAGTAGCGCTTGAAGAGGTCCGTCGTCACGTGCTTCAGCGGGTAAGAGCCGTCGGAGTCGTCGGGGCCGAAGTCGTGGTCGTCCCAGATCGCGTAGTGGCTCGTGGCTCCCAGGAAGCGCTGCAGCTCGGGAGCGCCCCGCGAGAAGCGGTAGCGGTAGCGGATCGCCGAGGGGGAATCCACCTCCTGGTCGCGGAGGTAGACGGTGTCCCCGAGCCAGAGCATCGCGTCGGCCTTCTGAGCGGCCATGGCGTCGAAGATCTCGAGGCCTCCGCCGTAAGGCGTTCCGGGCCGGTCGAACGGCGGATCGTTGATGTAGGCGCAGGAGCCCAGGAGCAGCGTCACGTCGGGCGCGGGCTCGCGCCATTTCCAGAACGGTCCCGTGTGGAAGCGAAAGGGCCAGGGCTTCACGACGGCCTCGCCGTCGACGTAGACCTCGTACTCGTAGTCCGTTCCGGGCTGGAGCTCTCCGAGCCGCAGGGTGAGCGCGAAGTCCTCGCTCTCCGTGGTGGTCACCGGCGGCGTCAGGCGCGCCGCGGCGGCCTTCCCCACGGGGGCGTAGCGGACCTGCACCGAGGCGGCGCGGCCGGTCTGGAGCCACAGGATGGCCTCGCGCGGAACCACGGGGCCCAGCATGGGCCCGCTGGCGACGAGGCCTTCGGGAGCGGCGGAAGGCTCCTGACCGGAGAGAGGACCCGTGAAAGCGAACGCGAGGAGGAGAGCGCAGGCACGAACACGCATCGGACGCATTCTCCATCAGCGCCTAAATGACATTTACTTGCAAGAAGATCGGAATTGCCCTTGACAGGGAGGTGACCGGCGGATAGTTTTGCGATTGATCAACTGGCCACGTCGCCAAGTTCAGCCGGAGGATCCATGCCCGCTCGCCCAACCCCTCGGACCGCTCGCTCCGAGACGCCCAGCCGGCCGACGAAGAAGAGCACCGAGGAGCTGCGGGACGCCCTCCGCAAAGCGGGGCTCAGGGCCACGCTGCCGCGCCTCGCGGTGCTGGCGCTGCTCCGCGAGACGGACGGGCCCGTGAGCCACGCCGAGATGGCCGAGCGTCTCGACATCGGCGGCATCGACCGCGTCACCGTGTACCGCAACCTTCTGGACCTCGCCCGCGTGGGCCTCGCGCGGCGCACCGACCTGGGCGACCACGTGTGGCGCTTCGAGCCCGCCGGCGAGAAGAGCAAGAAGGAGCACCCGCACTTCCTGTGCAGCGGGTGCGGTGACCTGGCCTGCCTCTCGGACCTCTCGCTGGACCTCGGCCGCTCCCGCAAGGCCCCCCGCAGCCTCGTCGCGCGGAACGTGGAGATCCTCGTGAAGGGCCTCTGCGACCAGTGCGCCAAACCGGAGGCAGGTGCGTAGCCCCGAAGGGGCGGCGCCACACCAACGAACGCCCGCGTCCGAGAAAGACGGAAAGCGGCGTCTGACGGGCGGGCTTCCGAAGACGGTTTCGTGGATCTCGTGCCCGGAGCCCGGCCTCTTCGAGGTCGAGCTCTACGACTTCTCCGAGGCCGCGGAGTCCGCGTTCGGCAACGACGTGGCCTATCGTCTGCGGGTCGAGACCGAGGCCCTCGCTCCCGCGCTGGGCCTCGCCGAGGACTCCCCGGACGACCGGATCCTCGCCGCGATCGCGGATCGATTCACGAGCTATCACGACGTGAAGAGCTGGCTCGAAGAGCGCGGCATCCCCTCGAGCACCGTCTTCGAAAGCTGGGCCTGACGGCTCAGAACGCCACCTTCACCCGCGCGGCCAGCGTGCGGGGCGGAATCACGTGGGTCCCGCCGAACGCCGACAGGAAGTTGTAGAGCCCCTTCTCGTCGAACGCGTTCAGGAGATCCGCCTGCAAGGAAAGCGGCATGCCGAGGGCCTTGAAATCCAGCCCCGCCGAGAAGTTGACGACGGTGCGCGCCTTCACCCTCGAGGGATCGCTCCCGAAGTCCACGTAGTCGAGACCGAACGCGATATCGGGATCGGCCGCGACCTCGCCCACATCCTCGATCTCGGTCACGAGGCCCGAGTCGTGCCGGAGGAGCAGGCCGAGCCAGAGCCCGGTCTTCGGAACCTCGTACTGGACGCCCACCTGCGCCGAGAGCTTCTGATCGTGATCGATTCGGAAAGCTCCGCCGTCCAGAACTTCCACGGGCTCCTGCGACACGAAGAGGCCCCCCGTGAAGGGCGGCACCGCGACCGCCTTGGCCGTGCCGAGGGAGACGTAGCCCGAGAAGCCGGCCGTGCGCGCGAGGTCGACGCGGAGGTCCGCTCCTTCGAGCCGCCCCTCGGCGAGCGTCACGGGAAAGAGCACCCCGGTGTCGAGGAGCTGGAAGTTGTCGGAGAAGTTCTTCGCGTTGCGCTTCCAGTACGAGAGCGAGAGCTTGAAGAGCCGTCCCACGCGCTGCTCGAGCCCCACCTCGAACGCGTCCTGGCGCTCGGCCCGAATCGCGAGCGCTCCCGTGCCCAGCTCGTCCAGCACGTTCGGCGGCACGAGCGCCTGCGCCTCGCGGGACGACGCGAGGAGGAGGTTCTCGTTCTCCGGGGTCATGAACAGCCGGTTGTAGGACGCGCGGACGACCGTCCCCGTCGGCTCGATGGAGTACGCCGCCCCGATGCGCGGCTGGAGGGAGCCCTCCTCGCGGTCGAGCGTGTACGCGTCGCCCCGGAGGCCGAGCGTGGCCGTGAAGCTGCCGAGGCGGATCGTGTCCTGCGCGTAGAACGCGAGGTCCTGAGGCGAGCCCTTGCCGTCGTAGCGGAACCGCGCGCCGCCGCGCGAGAGGTCGTAGGGCAGGAGGTTCGCGTTGTACTCCGCGGAGCCGGGCTCGTTGTAGGCGGCATCGGTGATGCCGAACGAGGTCTTCTCGCGAAGCGACCAGAAGAACCCCTGCACGCCGACCTTCCACGTGTGGACTCCCGCCGTGCCCGAGAAGGAAGCCAGGGCCTGGAAGTTGTCGAGATCGCGGTCCTGCTCGAGCGTGATCGGCGTATCCCCCGCCGAAGGGCGGAACGTCTGGTTGGCGAGGCGCCCGGAGGCCTGCGCCTCGATCACGAGGCTCGCGCTCGGAACGGTCGTCACGCCGAGGCTGAAGAGGACGTCCCGCGAGGTCGTCGTCTGGTCCTGGCCGGCGGCTTCCTGCGACGGCAGGTTCGGCACGTCGCGCTCTGCGGAGCCGGCCGAGAACGTCGCGCGGGCGATGGTTCCGAAGCCCTCGTTCGCGAGGTCGAACCTCCCGAAGACGCGTCCTGTGCGGCCCTCGTTGTGCAGGTTCTCGAAGACGAGGGGATCCAGGAAGCGCTCGCTCTGCGACACCGCTCCCGCGAGGAACCAGCCGAAGCGGTCCGTTCCTCCGGACGCCGAGAGGCCGCCCTCGTACGTGCCGAACCGCGCGGCGCCGAGGAAGGCTCCTCCGGCGAAGGCCTTTCCCGAGCCCAGGCCCGACTTCGTCGTCATGTTCACCACCGCCGCCGTCTTGTTGCCGTACTCGGCGGGCACGTTCCCCGAGATGACCTCCAGGGACTCGACGTACTGCGGGTCCAGCGAGTTCGAGAACGCGGCGTGAATCTGGTCCGAGATCTGGTTGCCGTCGACGACGTACGTGATCTGTCCGTGCGAGCCCTGGAAGTGGAAGCGGCCGTTCTCGTCGGCCATGAAGCCCGGCGTCTGCAGCACGAGCGCCTCGAGCCCGCGCGAGGAGACGGCGGCCGGCGCCCGGCCGATGAGCGTCTTGTCGACGTCCACGTGCTTCACGACGCTGCCCTTCTCCAAGAGGATGGGGATGTTCTCGTCGGAGACGTCGACGGTCGCGCTCACCGAGGGGGTCGCCGTGAGCGCGAGGTCGAGAGGGTCGCCCGCGTGGACCGAGATGTCGGCCTCGATCACGCCGTAGCCGGCCGCGGTGGCATGCAGGTGATAGGGGTTCGGCGGAACGTTGAAGAACGTGAAGCGCCCGTCGGCGCCCGAGGTCTCTTCCATGACCCGTCCGGTGACGGCGTTCGCGAGCGTGATCTTCATGCCGGCGACCGGCCGGTCTCCCGCGGCCACCACACGGCCTCGGATCACGCCGCCGCTCGAAAGCATCGAGCCGGCCACGGGCCGTGCCAGAAGGAGACCCAGGCCGACGACGGCGAGGGCGCGAAGAACGGGATGGGTGGGCTGGGACATGGAGCTCCTCGTTGCTGCATTGCTCATGAGTTCGAATCGCTCTTGCAACTCGATGGCGCAGACTCTACCAGCGCGCGGCTCAAATGCAACTCAGTTCGTTCTACGAAAAACGGGGGCGAGCAGGAAGAGCGCGGTGCCCAGCAGGATGATCGCGGCCCCCGGCGCGATGTCGATCGCGACCGAGAGGAGGAGACCGCCCACGACGGAGAGCACGGCGAACGCGATCGAGCCCGCGAGGAAAGCGGGCCACAGGTCCCAGATCTTCCGGGCCGCCGCGCCCGGCAGCACGAGGAGCGCCGAGACCAGGAGCACTCCCACGACCTTCAGCGCGGCGACGACGGTCACGGCCAGAAGCGAGAGGAGCAGGAGCCGCATCCGGAAGACCGGGACGCCCGCGGCTTTCGCGCCCTCCTCGTCGATCGCGGCGAAGAGGAGCGGCCGGAAGAACGCCGCGAGGAGCCCCAGCACGAGCACGGCCGCGAGGGCGAGGAGCGCGAGATCCGTGGGCGCGACCGTGAGGATGTTGCCGAACATGAGGCCGAAGAGGTCGACGTTCGTCGTGAGGAACCCGAGCGCGACGACACCGCCCGCCATGGCCGCGACCGTGAAGACGCCGACCGCCGTGTCCTCCGAGACGCCGCCCTCACCCGACGCCCGGGCGGTGGCCCCCGCCACGAGGAGCGCGGCGATGAGGCCTCCGAGCCCGGTGGGAATGCCCGCCAGCGCGGCGAGCGCGACGCCGCCGAAGGCCGCGTGCGAGATGCCCGAGCCCACGAACGCGAGGCGCCTCAGCACCACGAAGAACGAGAGAGCCCCGCAGAGGATCGCCGCGACCAGGCCGGCGAGGAGAGCGCGCTGGAAGAACGGGTACGAGAGGAACTCGATCACGGCTCGTCTCCGTCGACCTTCTCGACCTTCTCCACAGTGCCGTCGATGCGGTAGCGCGCGTCGGCGAGGCCGAGGGACTCCACGTGGTGCGTCACGGTGAGGAGCGTGCGCGAGGCGCCCCGCTCCTCGTCGAGGAGCTGCCGGAGGCGCTTGAGGCCCAGCGTGTCGAGCGCGGTGTCGGGCTCGTCGAGGACGAGCATCGCGGGCTCCCCGGCAAGGGCCCGCGCAAGGAGCACGCGCTGCCGCTGCCCGCCCGAGAGACGCCCCACGGGCCGCCCGATGTGCTCGTCCGCGAGGCCCGCGCGGTGGAGGGCCGTGCGCGCCGCGGCCTCGGCCTCCCGGCTCCGCGCGAACGGGCGTCCGTGGAGAAGCGCGAGGAGCACGACGTCGACGGCCGACACGGGGGCGTCGGCGGGCAGGCTCGTGCGCTGCGGCAGGTAGCCGATGGCGGGCCGGGGAACCTCCCCCGACGCGTCGTGGAAGACGATGCGCCCCGCGGACGGCTCGAGGAGTCCCAGAAGGAGCCGCATGAGCGTCGTCTTGCCGCCCCCGTTGGGGCCCGTGAACACGACCCTCTGGCCGGGCTCGATCACGAGGCTCACGTTCTCCAGGATCCGGCGCCCCCCGGCCTCGAAGGCCACGCCCTCGCAGCGGACGCCCGCGCTCTTCACGGCGGGCTCGGCGACGGCGCTCAAGACTTCGTTCCGAGGCCGGCGAGGAATGCCGCCGCGTTGAAGCGCAGCAGCTCCTCGTAGGTGTTGCGGCCGTCCACCCCGCCGATGGGGTCCACGAGCGTCACGCCGAGGCCCGCGTCCCGCGCGATCATGCGGGCCGCCGCCTCGGGGAACTGAGGCTCCGTGAAGATCACGCGCAGGCGGTGGTCCCGGGCCAGGTGGATGAGGCTCGCGAGGGCGCGTGGCGACGGCTCGCGGCCGGGCACGGGCTCGACCGACGCGGCCTGCACGAGACCGTAGCGCGCGGCGAAGTGCGTGAACGCGGGATGCG
Source organism: Acidobacteriota bacterium (assembly GCA_016789625.1). GTDB lineage: Bacteria > Acidobacteriota > Thermoanaerobaculia > UBA5066 > UBA5066 > JAEUQS01. The sequence goes on from JAEUQS010000305.1 coordinate 7,454, forward strand.
CGCTCACGAACGCGGCGCCCCGCAGAGGGGCGAGCCGCGCCGCGAGCTCGGCATCCAGCGCGAGCAGGTCGAGGGCGGTGCTGGCGGCGCGCGACTCGTAGCCCGCACGGCCCCGGGGATCGGCCTGGGAAAGCGCCTTCGCGATCGCCGGCAGTGCGCGGATGGCTCGGGGTGGGGACAGCCAGAAGTGCGGATCGGTCTCCTCGGAGAGCTCGTGAACGTGGTCGTGATCGTGCGCTGCCCCGGAGTGTGCGGGCCCGATCCCCGCGGCAGGCGCCAGCTCGAGCTGCACCGCGCGGCTCGCGCACGCGGCGGCCAGCCTGCCCATCCAGTCGTCGTATCCGGCTCCGATCCGGGCGACCAGCGCGGCCGGGGCGAGGCGCTTC
>JAEUQS010000458.1 GCA_016789625.1 Acidobacteriota bacterium
GCGCCGGCGGTTCGCGACACCGGTGAGGGCATCCACGAGGGCCAGCTCCTCGAGCCGGTCGCGGGCCTCCTTGAGCGCGATGTGCGTGCGCACGCGGGCCCGCACCACGGGAGGGCTGATGGGCTTGGTGATGTAGTCGACGCCGCCGGCCTCGAAGCCCGCCGTCTCGTCGTCCACCTCGCCGAGCGAGGTCACGAAGATCACCGGAATGGCTCGGGTCCGCTCGTCGGCCTTGAGGCGGCGGCACACCTCGAAGCCGTCCATGCCCGGCATCATCACGTCGAGGAGCACGAGGTCGATGCCGCCTTCGGCCGCGAGGTCCAGCGCGCGCGGGCCGCTCGTCGCGGCGAACAGCTCGAAGCCGTTCTTGAGCACCGCCGCGAGGAGCTGGATGTTGGCCGGCACGTCGTCGACGATCAGCACGCGATGCGTGCCCGGTCCGGCCGGCTGGGATTGCATTCCCGGACGCTAGTCCCCCGGGCGACGCGGGGTCAAGGCGAACGAGGCGGCCCTCCGGCGGAGGGCCTGGGGGATCGAGAAACCCCCAGGATTCAAATGAGCCCGGCCCTGAGGGCCTTTCCCACTGCCTCGGAGCGGCTGTGCACGTGCAGCTTCTCGTAGATCGCGCGCACGTAGTTGCGCACCGTGTTCACGCTGACCTCCAGATCGTCGGCCGCGGCCTGATAGCTGTAGCCCTGCGAGAGGTGCGAGAGGAACCGGGTCTCCTGCGGGGTGAGGCGCGCTTCGGACGTGGCCGCCGGGGCGGGGAACGTGCGGAACAGCTGCACGACGCGGCGCGCCACCTCGGGCGACATCGGAGCCCCGCCACCGTGAGCCTCCGTGGCGGCCTCGAGGATGCGGCCGGGCGGCGTCTTCTTGAGGAGATACCCCGACGCGCCGTTGCAGAGGGCCTCGAAGATGAGCTCGTCCTCGGCGTAGAGCGTCAGCATGATGACGGCGAGGCCGGGGAACCGGTCCACGAAGCGGCGCACGGCGCGGCTGCCGGGCTCCCCGGGCAGGCGGATGTCGAGGAGGAGGACGTCGGGAGCCGCCGATCGCGTGTCCAGCGATCGAAACGCCTCTTCGGCCGAGCCGTAGGCGCCCACGCACTGGAACCCCTCGGACTCCGAAACGAGGATGCGCAGGCTCTCGCGAAGACCCCTGTCGTCGTCGACGAGCGCGATCGAGACCGGCGCCTTCTGATTGGTCATGCGGCATTCTCCCCCCCGCGCCGCGGCGGTAAAGAGCACGCTCATGCGCCCGTGAGCGGAATTTTCAGCGTGATGCGGGTGCCCTTGCCGGGCGCGCTCGTCACGAGGAGCTTTCCGCCCAGCGCCTCCGCGCGCGTCTTCATGTTCGCGAGCCCGTTGCCACCCACGAGCCGGCGCTCGCCGGACGTGAGGCCCGTGTCGAAGCCCCGGCCGTCGTCGTGGAGCGTGAACGAGAGATCGCCCTCCACGACGGACACGCCCAGCACGAGATGCCGCGCGGCCGAATGCCGTGCCGCGTTCGTGAGGGCCTCCTTGAAGAGCAGGTACACGTGCCGGCGCCGTTCGGGATGGAGCGGCACCTCCGCGGCGCCCGGCGGAATCTCGATGCGCCACGAGACCCCGAGCGGATCGAGGACCTCGGCGGCCTGGAGCCGCAGCCGCTCGCCCAGGCTTCCGAGGTCGTCGCGCCTCGGGTCGACGGCCCAGATGCCGTCGGCCAGCCGCTCCACGACCGACCTCGAGACCTCGCCGATCGTCTCGATGATGTCGCGGCTCGAGGCGCCGTCGCGCTCGCGCCGGGCCGCCACCTCCGAGAGGATCGAGAGGCGCGAGAGGCTCGCCCCGAGGTCGTCGTGGAGGTCCTTCGCGAGCCGCGCGCGCACGTCGTCGAGCGCGCGGCGCTGGCGCCACCGCACCGCTTCGACGGCATAGCCCGCGCCCACGAGGAGAAACGCCGTGCCGGCCAGGAACCACCAGCGGCGATAGAACGGGGGACGGATCCGGAACGACACGCGCGCGACCGGACTCGTCTCTCCCCCTTCGGCCACCGCCCTCACGAGAAACCGGTACGTGCCGTCCGCGAGATGGTCGTACTGGACGGTGCGCTCCCTTCGGCCCGGAGACCAGCCGCGGCCCAGCCCCTCGAGCAGGTGCTCGTAAAGCAGGGGCTCCCCGGCGAGGCCGAGACCGAAGAACTCGAAGGACACGTTCGCGGAATGGGGAAGCTCGCCGAGATCGAGCTCGGTGGTCCCCGTGCCGGAGACCGGCCGGGGGCTGCCCGAGACCTGGACGGCGGCGAGCCGGATCGCGGGCGCGCGGG
>JAEUQS010000587.1 GCA_016789625.1 Acidobacteriota bacterium
CGTGCCGCACGAGAGACTCGAGCGACGCCGTGAGCGTCGTGGCCTGGCCGTAGACGACCATCTCGGCCGAGTCGCCCACGAGCAACAGGTCGATGCCCGAGCCGTCGAGCAGCGCCGCGGTAGGCGCGTCGTAGGCCGTCAGGCACGCCAGCTTTCGCACGCCCTTGAGGGCGCGGAACGCGGGGACCGTGAGCGGTGTGAGGGGGGACCTCTGCGGAGGGGCAGAGATCGGCTGCGGGGCGAGCTGCTCGAGAGGCGAGTTGGACTCGGCCTTCCCGGCGCCCGGAACGAGGGCGTCCGTCATTTTTTCCTCCCGTCGCGGTCGCCGCTCAGCGGGATCCGCGCGGTACGTAAACCTGCCGGCCCCGAAATGGCCGGGTGATCTGGGCGATGAGGTCGTCGAGGTCGGTCTTGCGCGTGACGAAATCGATTTCGGTGGTGTCCACGACGAGGAGCGGAGTCTCCCGGTAGTGGTAGAAAAAATGATTGTAGGCCTCATTGAGGCTCTTGAGGTATTCGGCCGAGATGGATTTCTCGAAGCTCCGCGCCCGCTTGCGAATCCGGCCGAGGCAGGTCTCCGTGTTGGCGGTGAGGTGCACCACGAGATCGGGCCGCGGAACGTTGTCCGCGAGCTGGTTGTAGAGCTTGTCGTAGAGCACGATCTCGGCGTCCGAGAGCGTGAGGTACGCGAAGATGCGGTCCTTCGCGAACGTGTAGTCGGCGATGACGAGGTTCTTGAAGAGATCGATCTGGGCGATCTCCTGCTGCTGCTGGTAGCGCGACAGCAGGAAGTACATCTGGGTGTTGAACGCCGCGCCCTTCTTCCCCTCGTAGAAGTCGCCCAGGAACGGGTTCGTGACGTCCTCCAGGATCTCCGTGCCCGAGAACCGCTTGGCGAGGAGCCCGGTGAGCGAGGTTTTTCCAACGCCGATCGGACCCTCGATCGCGATGTGCCGAAGGGGAAACTTCTCGGGAGAGGGAGCCGCCAAAGTGCCCGAGACTCTAGCAGCCTCGGGGCCTCATCCGCGGGGTTTCCAGAGCGCCACGGGAATGCCCTCCGGATCCCGGAAGAGCGCCATCGCGTCGCCCTCGGGCAGCGTCTGCGGCGGCAGGAGCACGGAGCCGCCGAGCGCGCGGGCCTTCTCGAGCGTCGCCGCCAGGTCGTCGACCTCCACGAAGAGCTGCACGAAGCTCGACCCTTCGGGCGGTGACGGCCAGATGCCGCCGTCGATGCCGCGGCCCGCGCCGGTCGAGAGCTGCCGGTAGCCGAGCGCGTTGTCGGCGTTCTGGGTCCAGCCGAAGAGGCCGGTGTAGAACGCGGCGGTCTTCTCGGGGTCCTTCGCGAGGATCTGGAACTGCGTCACGGGACTTCCCATTCAGGTCTCCTTCTTGAGTTTGGTTGCCGGAAAGAGGTGCAGCTCGAGCCGGAAGACGTCGTCGGTTCCGGAGAGCAGGCTCGAGAGCTCGTCGCGGAACGCGCGGAGCCGCTCGCGGGCTTCGGGAAGGCGCGCGACGTCGATGGCGAGCGTCGTCGAGAGATGCGTTCCGCGGCCGCTTTCGAGCGCGCGCTGCAGCTCGTCCGCGATGCGAGTGAGGGCGGCGGCCTCCAGGCGGTCGAGCGAGAGCGCCGCGTCGCCGGTGCGGTCCTTCCATCCCTCGGACGTCATCTCGAGGAGCCCGAGGCGCAGGAGCCGGAAGAGCGTGATGTTCACCTCGTCGACGGAGATGCCGAGCACCTCGGCCACCCAGCGCGCGTCGGCGCGAAAGCCGTTCACCTTCACGAGCTCGAGGATCGTGAGGGCCGCGCCGTCGCCCGCGAGGCTCAACGCGTCCTCCGAAAGCTGGACGACCTCGCGGAGTCCGTCCCCGGGACGCCGCGCCTCCTCCCGCGCGATCTGGCGCGAGCGCTCGTCCGCCGTGAGCCCGAGCTTTTCGCCGAGCTGCTCGATGGTGCGTGCCGTGAGCGCCCGCCGGCCCCGGAGGAGCTGCGAGAGGGTCGCGTGGTCGAGGCCGAGCTGCTGCGCGAACGCCCGCAGCGAGTAGGACGGGTTTCGCGCGGAGCGGCGGGCCAGCTCCCGCGCGAGGAGCGTGCGGAAGTCCGCGGCATCGCCTTCTCCCGGGCTCTCGACGCTCTTCATGCTGGAGCGGGAAAGCTAGGCGCGGAACCCCTCCGCGTAAAGGCCGGGGAGCGCGAAATCGGGGCAGCGCGCTGCCCCGACGCTCAATGGCCGACGAGCAGGAGGTCGACCGCGCCCGCGGCGAAGAGGATCACCGACAGCCAGCCGTTCGCCGTGAAGAACGCGGCGTCCACCCGCGAGAGATCGGTCGGCGACACGAGAAGGTGCTGCCGCACGAGGAACGCGCCCGCGACGAGCACGCCCGCGAGGAACACGAGGCCGAGGCCGGAAAGCGACCACGTGGCGAGGAAGCAGGCGAACGCCAGGACGTGGAACACGCGCGAAACGAGAAGCGCGCGGGCGCCGCCCAGCGCCGAAGGAATCGAATGCAGGCCCTGCTCGCGGTCGAAGGACTCGTCCTGGAGGCTGTAGATCACATCGAACCCGGCCACCCAGAAGAGGACGCCGAACCCGAGCACCACGGGGAGCAGCGCGAACTCGCCCCGTACGGCCACCCAGGCACCGACGGGTGCGATCGCGAGTCCGAGGCCGAGCACGAGGTGCGCGAGCGCGGTGAACCGCTTCGTGTGGGAGTAGCCCAACACGACGAGGAGCGCGATGGGCGCGAGGAGCAGACACAAGCGGTTGATCTGCGAGGCCGCGAAGAGGAAGAGCAGCACCGAGAGCGCGCAGAAGACGCGCATCTGGAAAACCGAGAGAACGCCGGTTACGAGCTCCCGGTTCTGCGTCCGGGGGTTCGCGGCGTCCACGTCGCGGTCCACGAGCCGGTTCCACGCCATCGCAGCCGAGCGAGCGCCCACCATGGCGAGAAGGATGAATGCCAGCGTGCGCAGCTCGGGGATCCCGCGCGCCGCAAGGAGAGCGGCCAGGAGCGCGAACGGCAACGCGAAGACGGTGTGGCTGAACTTGATGGCCGAAAGCAGCGCGACCGGCGGAGAGGGCCTCTCGGCGGGCGATGCGGCGACCACGAAGCGAGGATAGACGAGCGGCATCCTCGACCAGGGTCGAGGTTCGGGCCTAGACCTTTTCTCCCCCTCGACTCGACCCCCGGTCAGTGGTTTTCCGGCCCGCCCGGCCCCATGTTGAGTTCGGTTCCGAGAGTGCAGACCTCGAGGGACCCTCACTCCTCCGCACGGGGCGATGGCGCGGGCCGGCGCCATCGCCCCAACTCTTTTCTCCCCCGCCCGCCCCACGTGACGCGCGCGGCCCCGTGCGCGTCACCCCCTCCTCCGGTCCCGGTCTATCCTCCGCGAACAACGGACTTGGTTTCAGGAGGAGGACGACGATGGCCGGAGTGATCGTGCGCATGAACGAGGGGGACTCTGCCGTGGACCGCGGCGCCGCGGCTCTTCACGCCGAGACGGGATTCCCCATCGTGCTGGAATCCCAGATGACGGGAAAGAACGAGCTGCTCGCTGGCTGCGACGATCTCGTCATTCACGCGCACGGCTCGACCACGAAGCTCGGCAGAAAGACCGCGGTGGAGCTGGCGAAGATGCTGTCCGACAGCGGGCTGACCGGTCCGGTGAAGATCATGCTCATGGCCTGCAAGGGCGGCATGACCGGCGCGCCGTTCGCGCTCGAGCTCAAGGTCGCGCTCGTGCAGGGGCACAAGATCATGGCCGCGGTCGCCGGGGCGAAGGGAATCCTCACGCGCAACCGCAGCACCGGCGAGTGGGGCGTCAAGACCGGCGGAGGTAAGGTGCCTCTCGACGAGAGCTCGATGTACGCGACGACCTGTTCGTTCTAGCGAATCACTCCGGC
>JAEUQS010000621.1 GCA_016789625.1 Acidobacteriota bacterium
CGTATTCCCGGCGAGCCGGCGTGGTACAGCCGCGCGACCTCCCGCGGTACGCCGATGTCGCAGGTCGGCGTCCTCCAGGGGACGTATCTCGGCATCTTCCTCTCGAACTCGTGCTTCTACTGGCACACGAAGCCGGAGCCAACGGCCTGCCGCTTCTGCACCAGCGGCAAGAACGTGGGCGTCAACGAGGTGCGGCAGAAGGACGTCCTCGACGTGGTGGAGGTCGCCGCGGCCGCGCGGTCTGAGTCGGGAGCCGTCTTCACCCACTTCAACACGGGCTATCAATTCGAGGACGATCCCGCGCGCCGCGCCCATCACGGCCTGATGCGCGCTCTGCCCTTCGTGAAGGCCGTGCGCGAGCGCGTGGGCGGATTCATCGGCGTCCAGGCCGTACCCGTGCCCTGGGAGTGCTTCGACGAGTACGACGAGCTGATCGATGCCGGGGCAGACCACTTCTCGTTCTGCGTGGAGCTCGAGGACCCGGAGGCCTTCGCCCGCATCTGTCCCGGCAAGGCCGCCACCGTGGGTCAGAAGGCGTTCTACGACGCGCTCGAATACACCGCGAAGAAGCTGGGCCCCGGCCGGGTCTCCGGAGAGCTGATCGCCGGGCTCGAGCCCATCGCCGAGACGAAACGTGCGATCGACCGGATCGTCGGACTCGGCGGCTTCCCCACGGTCTGCATCTTCCGGCCCCTCGAGGGAAGCTCGCTGGAGGAGGCCCTCCCGCCAGATCCCGCGGAGATGCGCGACGTCATGGCCTACCAGTACGAGGCCTGCCGGAAGGCGGGAATCCCGATCGGGGTCCTGCCCATCGACGTCTCCCTCGTCGTCCAGCCGGAGGAAGGCGGACGCCTGACGTCGCGACGGCCCGGCCTCTACGAATGGAAGCTCGCCCTCCTCAAGACGCTCGCGAAGCCGTACGTGGCCTGGAAGCTCCGGCCCTCGGGCTAGCCGAGCCGCCCCGACCGCGCCCCTTGGCTTGGCCGCGCCTCAGCCTTCGGTCAGCGCTCGGAGGGCCCCCAGGCTCGGAATCGTGAACCCTCGGGGATGGGTGGCGACGAGCCCGTCCTTGCTCCAGCGGCTCATCACGCGAATCGCCGTCTCGATCGTCGTGGCCGCGAGGTCGGCGATCTCCTTGCGCGTCAGCGCGAGCTCGATCTCGGCGCCGTCGCCTTCGACGCGGCCCACCCGCTCCGCGAGCGTGAGGAAGAGGCGCGCGATGCGGAACTCCACCGAGCCCGTCAGGTCGGCGAGGCGGCGCGTGACCTCGAACTGTCGCATCACGAGGCCCCGGATGAGGTGGCGCGTCATCCCCGGGTGCTGGCCCAGCAGACCGAAGAACTCGCGATCCGGAACGTGGAGCAGCGTCGTGGGCTCGAGCGCGATCGCGGTGGCGGGATACGCGTTACCGTCGAGAACGGCCATGACGCCGAGCGGCTCGCCCGGCCCGAACAGGCCGAGGATCACGTCGCGCCCCTGCGCCGCCTTGACGATCTTGGCGCGCCCGAAGATGACGAACGTGAGCTCGCTGGATTCGGTGCCCTCGTCGAAGATCGTCTGTCCCTTGTCCACGACCTCCACCCGGCAGAAGCCCGCGACGAGGCTGCGTTCCTCCCGCGTGAGGCCCGCGAAGAGCGGCACGGCTTCGAGGTGAGGCAGCGCGTTGATCACGCCGGGGATGATAGGGGGAGGCCGCTCTTGCGGAGGACCCAGGTCGTCATGCAGCGCAGCTCGCCGACGACGGTCGTCTTGAGCGGGTCGAGCGGCGTCGCGGCGAGCTCGTCCTCGAAAGCCGCCAGCATCGCGGCGTTCACGAGGTAGCGGTCCGACCCGTCCGGGAGGTGAAACCGGCCGTTGCCGAGCGCCGTGAGGAGCCGGGGCTCGAGGCCGATCGACGAGGCCAGCCTGCAGAAGAAGAGCCCGCCGGGTGCGAGGAGACGCCACTGGGTCTCGAGGAGCGTTCGGAAGTGGGCGTCGTCCCGCGCGAAGTGGAGGACGGCACTCGAGATCACGACCTCGGCGCAGGCATCCTCGAAGCTGGTGCTTTCGAGCGGCTCGTGCCGGAAGCGCTCCTCGGGCGTTCCCGGAGCCAGCGCTTTGGCGAGGCGCCTCACCGCCGCGACGGCCCCGGCGTCGGCGTCGAGGCCGTAGACGGCGTACCCCTCGCGGAGGAAGTACACCAGGTTGCGGCCGTGGCCGCAGCCCGCGTCCAGGATTCGCTGGCCCTTCGTGATGCGGCCGCGCAGCAGCTGATCGAACAGGTAGATGTCGATCGCGCCGAACTGCTCGTCGAGGCTTCCCGCCGGATTCGTCATGCCCGATTCTGAGCCGCTCAGCAGCGCGTGGGTGAGCCCGCCCTCTGATAGAGCCAGAAGTTCACGCCGAAACACACGACGGCGAAAAGAGCCATCGCCGTGTAGGCCCACGCCGGGCTGCCGAGCTGGGTGAGACACCAGCCGAGGAGGATCGGCGGAAAGAAGCCGCCGAGTGCTCCGAGGCAGCTCACGAAACCGATGACGGCCCCGGCCTCTTTCGGGTTGACGGTCGGGATGATCTTGAAGACCGATCCATTCCCGAGGCCCGAGGCCGCGCAGATGACGAGGATCGTCGCGAAGAAGCCGCGGAACGAGCCGGGCGCGAGGAACTGGCTGAGGCTGAAGCCGCCGATGCCCATGATCGCGATCGAGAGGCTGGTGATGCGGCCGGCGCCGAAGCGGTCCGCGAGCATGCCGCCCACCGGCCGGAGGAGCGTCGCGATGAGGGGCGCGAGGGGCGCGTAGAGGAGCGGGTTCGGCGCGCCGCCCGGAGCCTTCGCGAAGACGGCCTGGATGATGAGGGGAAGGGACGCGCCCATCGCCACGAAGCAGCCGAACGTGAGGAAGTAGAGGAGCGAGATCGTCCACGTGTGGAGGTCCTTCGCGACCCGGAGCTGCGACGCGACGGTCTTGGGAGCGGCGGGGAAGTCCTCGGTGAAGAACCAGATCGCCGCGGAGCACGCGAGGATCAGGGGAATCCACACGAAGGCCGCGTTCTGCAGGTGGACGAGCGACGGGCCCTTCGGCCCCGTGAGCATCTGTCCGGGGCCGCCCAGGGTTCCCAGCAGGCTCACCCCGATGACGGCGGGCACGAGGAACTGCGCCACCGTGACGCCCAGGTTCCCGAGTCCGTTGATGCCCAGCGCCGTGCCCTGCTTCGCCTTGGGGAACCAGAGGGTGACGACGGCCATCGAGGTCGCGAAGTTGGCGCCCGCGATCCCGGTCACCGCGGCCCAGAAGAGGAGCACGGCGAACGGCGTCGACGGCGAGCGGAGCGCGAGCCCCGCGCCGATACAGGGCACGGCGAGGAGGAGCGTGACGACCGCGAAGCTCCTGCGGCTGCCGTACTTCGTGACGATGACGCTGTACGGAATCCTGAGGAGGGAGCCGAGGAGAACCGGCGTGGCCGTGAGCCAGAATTTCTGGCCCGCCGTGATGCTGAACCCCGCGGGCGCGAGCTTGAGGGCCACCGCGGACCAGATGAACCACACGCCGAACGCGAGGGCGAGGGAGACCGCACTGATCACGAGCGTGCGCCAGGCGAGCGCGGCGTTCGGAAAGGCCTCCTCGCGGGGTTTCACGATCGGGATGCGCAGCGGCTGCGGCAGGAAGTGCAGCGTCCCGGCCGCCATCGCGAAGAGCGCGAGGGAAACGTAGAAGGCCGGCCACACGATCGACCGGTCGCCCCCGAGGGCGGTGTTGAGCCCGGCCGTGAGGAGCCAGATCTGGAGGGAGATCACGAGCACCAGGAGGAGCACGACGGCGAGGAGGATGGTGTTCGTCTTCGATGGGTGAGAAAGGCCCTGCGCGCGGCGGAAGTCGCTCATGACGACGCTTTCTGACCCTCGGGCCGGTCGGCGACGAGCCACACGTCGTCGCCCCGCACCTCGACCGGGTAGGACCGCAGGGGCCGCGGCGGCGGGCCCGCGAGCACCGCGCCGGTGGCGGGGTCGAACGCGCCGCGGTGACAGGGGCACTCGATGCGGCTCGAGAGGGCGTCGTAGAAGACGGCGCAGGAGAGGTGAGTGCACTTCTGCTCGTACGCGCGAAGCGCACCGTCGCCCAGACGAATGAGAATCGCCGGCTCCCCGGAACCCGGCAAGGCGAAAGCCTTCATTCCGTTGCCGGGGATCTCGGACAGACTGCACAGACGAACGTCAGTGACCCGCGGGGCCTCGGGCAGGACGGAGTCCTTCACGGCGACCCAGCCCGAGCCCGCGGTGAGGCCGCCGGAGACGACGACCAGGAACTTCGCGAACTCGCGCCTCGAGACGTGCTGCGCCTCGACCCTGTCGTAGGGAAAGTCCACCTCCCACGCAGGTCGTGCCGAGAGGGGGTTCGAAGCGGGCGAATCGGGGTCGGACATGGGCCGCGCCTTTCCGGACGTCAGTCGACCACGAGGAGCGTGCTCCCCGCGGGCATCATGACGTTCACCTTCGTCTTGACCGTCTGGTTTCCGAACCGGAAGACGTTCACGGGGTCACTGTTCGGACGGAGCGCCGCCATGCGCTCCCTCGTGCCGTAGAAGAGGGCGCCGCTCGGGCACACCGTGGCGCACATGGGGCGCTTCCCCGCGCTCGTGCGGTCGTAGCAGAGGTTGCACTTCATCATGAGGTCGTAGGGCTCGATCTTCTGCGGCACGCCGAACGGGCAGGCGAGGACACAGTTGCTGCAGCCGATGCAGCGCGAGGGGTTGGCACTGTGGACGACGCCGTGCTCGTCCTTCGTGATGGCGTCGGCAGGGCACACCTTGGCGCAGGCCGGCTCCTCGCAGTGCATGCACACCTGGGTGTACGTCTGCGGGGACGCCGCGCGGTCCACGTACCCCACGTGGATCATGGGAAGCTGGCCGTTGGTCTCGCATTCGGCACAGGCCATCTCGCAGGCGTGGCAGCCGATGCACCGCTGCGGATCGATGAAGAACTCCTGGCGCTGGTCGAAGAGGGGGAGGGCGGGGAGGGGCGGCGCCTGCACGTCACACGCTCGCGAAGGCCGCGGCCTCGAGGGCGGAGGGAGCCTTCCGGCCCGTTTTCTCGAGGCGGCAGGCACAGACCTTGAACTCCGGGATCTTCGAGACGGGGTCGAGGTGGCCCGACGTGAGCTGGTTGACCGACTTCCGGCCGGGCCAGTGATACGGGACGAAGACCGTGTCGCTGCGAATGGTCCTCACGACGTGCGCGGGGAAGTCCGCGCTGCCGCGCCGCGTGACCACCCGGATCAGGTCGCGATCCTCGATGCCGAAGCGCGCCGCGAGGTCGGGGTGGATCTCGAGGAGGGGCTCGGGGTACTGATCCACGAGTCGCCCGATGCGCCGCGTCTGGGTGCCCGAGAGGTACTGCGAGACGACCCGGCCCGTGGTGAGAATGACGGGGTACTCGTCGCTCGTGATCTCGCCGGGGTCGCGGTAGCTCACCGGGTTGAAATGCGCCTTGCCGTCGTTCGTTTTGAACTTGCGGTCTTCCCACAGTCGCGGCGTGCCGGGGTGGTCGAGCGTGGGGCAGGGCCAGAAGATCCCCATATTGCGTTCGATCTTTTCGTACGTGATCCCGAAGTAGTCGGCCGTGCCGCCCTTGGACGCGACGCGCAGCTCGTCGAAGATGGCCGTGGCCGTCTCGAGCGAGGTCCCCCGTCGGAACGGGAACTTCCCGCCCGCCCCGAGCCGCTCCGCGAGGTCGAGGAGGATGTCGGTGTCCCGCCGCGCCTGGCCCGGAGGCGGCACGGCCTCGCGAACGCGCGTCACGCGGCCTTCGGCGGTCGTGACCGTGCCTTCCTCCTCTTCGTGCAGGGAGCCCGCGAGGACGATGTCGGCATGTCGCGCCGTCTCGCTCAGGAAGAAGTCGATGTTCGCGTAGAACTCGAGCTTCTCGAGCG
>JAEUQS010000626.1 GCA_016789625.1 Acidobacteriota bacterium
CGGATCGAGAGAGGCACCTCCGGAAGCGCCGCGGGCGCCATCCAGGACGCCGTGCGCAGGATTCCGCTCGGCTCCGAGAGGGGTACGGGGGGAACCGGCGACGCGCTCGGCCAGATCCTGCGCCGCGAACGCAACCTCACGCCCGACGCCGAGGCCGAGCTGCGGCGCGGCGTCGTGAGAACCGGCGCCGATCGTTCCTACAGGCCCATGCCCGCCGAGACTCTCGGCCGGCGCTTCGATCCGAACCAGGCGCCCACCGACGGCGGCTCGCGGCGCGGCGACGGGGAGGGAGCGTTCCGAGGCGGTTCGTCCTCCGGAGCCCCCTCCACGACCGGTCGGGGCGACCGCGGGGAGCCCTATCGCGACAGCGGCGGGGTGACGCGGAGCGACACCGGCCGCGACCCCTGGAGGGACGGCACCCGCGGCGACACCCCGCGGATCGATCCAGGAAACCGTGACAGCGGCGCCCCGAACCGGGACGGCGGCGTGAGCCGGGGAGACACTGCGTCTCCGCGTCCTTCGCGCGGCGACGACAGCTGGCGCTCCGGCTCGGGCACGTCTTCGGGCTCGCCGTCGTCCGACCGCGGCGACCGCGAGCGCGGAGATCGGGGAAGCTCGGGCACGAGCACCTTTACGCCACGGGGCGAAGGTGCAGACGGCTGGCGCGCCCCGTCCAGCGCGCCTCGGCGCGACCCGGCCCCGGAGGGCCGCCCGCGCGGTGAGGGCTCCGTGGACTCGTGGCGCGGCGGAAGCCCCACCGAATCCGCCCCCCGGCGGGAACGTGAGACCGCGCCTCCGCCGCCGTCGCCACGGGAGTCGCGTGGCGACACGCGTGGCGACACGCGCGGCGACACGCGTGGTGACGCGTATTCGCGCGGCGGATCCGCTCCGAGCACTCGTGAGCCGGCCCCTGCGCCGCGCTCGGAGACCCGCGAGGCCCCCGCGCCCCGTCGCTCGGAGCCGCGCTCGTACGACGCGCCGCGGGCCGAGCCCCGCACCTACGAGGTCCCGCGGCCCGAGCCCCGCCGCGAAAGCCCGCCTTCGCGAAGCTACGAACCTGCGCCGGCTCCCCGATACGAAGCTCCACCGCCTCCGCCGCGACAGGAATCTGCTCCGGCTCCGAGCCGCGACTCGTCGCCGCGGAGCCGGGAGGGCCGAGGATAAGGAACGAGGAATTTCGGAGATCGCCGGGCACGCTGGCCACCTTTCCCTACAATCCCCCGGTGGCCAGGCGTGCGGGTCGTTTCCTGAGGCTCGTCCTCGTGTTCTATTTTCTCGAAGCCGGAGCGTTCCTCCTCATCGCGCCGATGAGCCGCTTCTGGTTCGACCGCGTCGTGCTGCGCTCGCCGACGACCCTCCACGTGCTCCTCATGTCCCCGTACTTCCGGGGCTTTCTCATGGGGATCGGGCTCCTGCACGTCATCTTCGCCGCGAAGGAGCTCGAGAGCTGGCGGCGCGATCTCACCCGGGAGACCGCAGCGTAACCGGGCGGAGCGTAAACTTCCCGGGATGCTCCCGACGGGCTTCGCCGGCCGGCGCGTCGTCATCGTGGACGACGAGCCGTATATCGTGAAGATCCTCTCCTTCAAGCTGAGGCTTTCGGGCCTGATCCCGTTCGAGGCGTCGTCCGGCGAGGAGGCCCTCCGCCTCGTGCGCGAGGAGCAGCCCGATCTCCTGCTGCTCGACATCAATCTCACACCCGGACTTTCCGGTTTCGACATCTGCAGGATCATCAAGGAGAACCCGGCGACGTCCCACCTGCCCGTCGTGATGCTCACGGCCAGGATCCTTCCCTCCGAGCGGGAGCAGGGTCTCGCGCTCGGAGCGACCTCCTACGTGACGAAGCCCTTTTCCACCAAGGCTCTGCTCCTCGAGATCGAGAAGGCGCTCGCCCGTTCGTCCTGACGACCTCGCAGAAAGAAGAAGGGGGCCCGAAGGCCCCCTCTGAATACGGAACGGCTACCTGGATACCGGAGGATCAGCCTCCGCCTCCGACCTTGCGCGGAGTCGCGGAGCGGCCACCGCCCTTGGGCCCCGAACCCGTCGGTCCCTTGGGGCCGGACGTTCTGGGCTTGGGCTCGGCCTTGGGCTTGACGGTCTTTTCCTTCTTGGGAGCCTTCGGCTTGGCCTTGCCCGCGGTCGCCTCGCCTTCGGCCTCGGGTGTCTCGCCTTCCTTGGCCTCGGTCTTCTCGGCACCCTTGCCCGTCAGCAGGCGCTTCGCCTTCTCGACGAGCGTTTCCTTCTTCTCGGTCGCCGCCTTCTGGGCGATGACCTTGTCGGCCTGGCGCTGCGAGTAGTCGTAGTCGACGAACTCGATGATCGCCACCTCAGCCCCGTCGCCCTGACGCTTACCGAGCTTCATGATGCGGGTGTAGCCGCCCGGGCGCTCTTTGAAGCGCGGGGCGATCTCGTCGAACAGGCGCTTCACGGCGTCCTTGTCCGGGAGGCTCTTGAGCGCGAGACGGCGAGCATGGAGGCTGCCGCTCTTGGCCAGCGTGACGAGCTTCTCGGCCAGCGGACGGAGGTCCTTGGCCTTCGGGAGCGTCGTCTCGATGCGTTCGTGGGTGAAGAGGGACGCGAGCTGGTTCCGGAACATCGCCCGACGGTGGGGCGTCGTCCGGCCGAGCTTGCGACCCGCGCGGTTATGCTGCATT
>JAEUQS010000634.1 GCA_016789625.1 Acidobacteriota bacterium
GAGCAGCGTCGCCACATGATCGGGCCGGAGCGACAGCTCGCGGGCGACATCCTCGCCCGACAGCTCCTCGAGCATCCGCATCGTGACGACCCGGCGCTGGACGTCCGACAGCCGCGAGACGCAGCCCTTGAGGCGCACGTGTCCCTCCGCGACCTCCAGAAGCTGATCGGCTCCCAGCTCGGCCCCGGCCAGGTCTTCCCGCTCGGTGATGTCCTCGTGGGGCAGAGCGCGGAACGCGCGGCGGCGCATGTTGCGGGCGGCGTTCCGCACCACCACGGTGAGCAGACGCCGCGAGTCCTCGGCATCCCCCACCAGCGAGCGCGCCTGCGGCAGGGAGAGGAACGTCTGGAAAGCCTCCTGGACGGCGTCCAGCGCGTCCTCGGCCCGCAGGCCCTCCTGCTGCGCCACGGCGGCGAGCGCCCGGGTGTGAGCCAGCGCCAGATCGGAAACCCAGCCGACGAAGGAAGGGGGCTCGGGAGACATCGGGAGGGAGGATTCTAGGCGCGACATGAACGGACCTCCGTAAAGAGAGGTGTCGAGCCCGCCCGACATGACAGCCCGTCCCGGGACCTCTCTTGGTGAACCGGCCCCGAGGCCGGGATCATCGAAAGAGGCTCCCATGGAAACCCGAATCACCGTCCCGACCGCC
Organism: Acidobacteriota bacterium; assembly: GCA_016789625.1. Classification (GTDB taxonomy): domain Bacteria; phylum Acidobacteriota; class Thermoanaerobaculia; order UBA5066; family UBA5066; genus JAEUQS01. The sequence goes on from JAEUQS010000634.1 coordinate 650, forward strand.
GAGAACGCCCCCGAAGCCACGCAGCCGCTCCTCGCGGCCATCACGAAGCAAATGGGCCGCGTGCCCAACCTCTTCGCCGCGATCGGCAACTCCCCGAACGCCCTCGAGGGCTACCTCGCGTTCGACGGCCTGGTCGCCAAGGGGACGCTCTCGCGCCGCGAGATCGAGCAGATCAGCCTCCACGTCTCCGAGCTGAACGGGTGCGCCTACTGCGTCTCGGCGCACGACGCCCTCTCGAAGAGGGCGAAGCTCACCCCCGACGAGATCGACGCCGCCCGACTCGGCACGGGTTCCAACGAGCGCGAGAACGCGATCCTGGCCCTCGCCCGCCGCGCCGTGCGAGCGAGCGGCCACGGCTCGAGGACCGAGCTGGACCGGGCCCGCGAGGCCGGGGTCACCGACGCCCAGATCATCGAGATCTTCGCGACCGTCGCGCTCAAGCACTTCACCAACACCGTCGCCATCGCGGGGCGCATCCCCGTGGACTTCCCGGCGGCGCCGCGCCTGCCCCAGGCCTGAGAGAAAGGAGACTCCATGTCCCAGCACGCAGCTCACGCCGTCCACCTCACCCTCGACACGTTCGCGACCTCCGTTCCCGCGAAGGGCGTCGCGCTCCTCGACTTCACCGCCGCGTGGTGCCCGCCCTGCAAGGCGATCGCGCCCCACGTGGACGCGCTCGCCACCGAGCTCGACGGCGACGTCTTCGTGGCCAAGGTCGACATCGACGAGAACCCCGAGCTGGCCGAGCGCTTCAACGTGATGAGCGTGCCGACGCTCATCTTTCTGAGGGACGGACAGGTCGTCGAGCGGGTCGTGGGCGCTCGCCCGAAGAGCGCGATCCGCGCTTCGATCGAAGCGGCCCGAGGATGAGTGTGAAAAATTGAGCATGCGGCGGGATCGCGCTAGGCTCTCCTGAAAAACCAGCAGGAGAAGCCATGACCATGACCCGCCGCACCTTCCTCGCCGGCACCGCCGCGCTCGTCGCCTTTGCCGCCGTCTCGACCCTGCCTCTCTCGGCCGCCCGCGACCGTGACCAATGGGTGAAGCTCGGAGAGGTCACCGCCGACGGCAAGGTCGACCGCGATTCCATCGTCCTGCCCGCAGCCACGCGTTACGAGGCCGTGCGCTTCCACGTGAAGGGCAGCGCCCTCGAGCTCTTCGACGTCGTCATCGTGTTCGCGAACGGCGAGAAGTTCTCGCCTTCCACGAAGCTCACCTTCGGCAAGGGCGACGAGAGCCGCGTCATCGATCTTCCGGGCCACGAGCGGAACATCGAGCGCATCACCTTCCGCTACGGGAACCTGCCCGGCGGCGGGCGCGCGACCCTGGCCGTCTGGGGCAAGCGCTAGCCCATGCGCGCGACGAGGATCGCCCGAGCCCTCCTCCTCCTCGTCCTCGTCGCGCGGCCGGCTCCGGCCCAGGAAGTCCCCGAGGACGCCAGTCCCCGTCTCAAGGAGCTCACGGAGGCCCTCCGCCTCTATCAGATGGAGGCGGCGCGCCGCCGGACCGTGCTTTCGGCGATGGATCTCATCCATTCGGAGATCGCGAAGGCTTACGCACAGCTGCCCGAAGGCGTTCGGGGAGCGAACGCTCCGCGCTCGATCGATGCTCTCGAAGAGGCGGCTCGGCACGCCGAGGAGTCGGGGCTCGACCGCCACCCGGTCGTTGCGAAGACGCTCGACAACCTCAAAGAGCTGGTGACGCGCTTCGTTCCCTACCAGGCACCTCAGGAATCGAAGCGGAGGTTCTTCGAGTTCACGGTCCCGCTCACGGAGCTCCTCATCGAGGGCATGGAGCGGCAGCACAAGGAAGCCATGTTCGCGCGCAGCATCGAGGAGAGCTTCTCGAACCTGGCGCGCAGCGGCCGCACGGCCTCCTTCAGCGTCGAGAAGAACCTCCTCGACTGGGAGAAGCTCCTCGCCCGCAAACCCGGAAGCTGACTAGGGCTCCAGCTCGACGACGACGGGCGCGTGGTCGCTCGTGCCGAACGCCTTGAGGACCTCGCAACGTTTCGCCTTCGCGGCGAGGTCCGTGCTCGCGAGCGCGTAGTCGAGCCGCCAGCCGATGTTCCTCTCGCGCATCTGCCGCCACGGCGCCCACCAGGTGTAGAGCGCGTCGTTGTCGGGGTCGAGCGCGCGCCCCACGTCCACGAGGCCCTCGGCGAGGAGCGCCGAGAAGAGGTTCCGCTCCTCGGGGAGCTGACCGATGACGGCCTTGCGCTCCTTGGGATGCACGTCGCGCTCCGTGTGCGCGACGTTCAGGTCTCCGAGGAGCACGAGAGGCCGGCCGGCCGCGGCGGCCTCCCGCGCGTGTCCCGCCAGCGCGGTGAGGAACGCGATCTTGGCGGGGTAGTCCTTGCCGCCGTTCGGAACGTACAGAGACGCGACCTCGATGCCCGAGACGACCGCGGAGACGGCGCGCGACTCGAGATCGTAGGCCGGATGCTGGAAGCTCACGGAGGCTTCGCCCTTCACGAGCAGCGCGACGCCCGAGTAGCCCTTCTGCCCGTGCCAGATGCCGCCGTAGCCCGCGAGCCCCGTGAGGCTCTCTGGGAGCTGCTCCGGGGCGGCCTTGATCTCCTGCAGGCACAGCACGTCCGGCGCCTCGCGGGCCACGAGCTCGAGGATCTGGGCCTCCCGCGCGCGGGCCCCGTTCACGTTCCAGGTGATGAGCTTCATTCGAAGTAGCCCGCCACGTCGACGATGAAGTCCACGCTGCCGGTTCCGCCGTCGAGGTCGGCATGGAACGTCAGACCGGCGTTCGGGCCGGTGCCGAGCATCGCGTTCGTGGCGCGCACCACCTGCGTGCGGAAGACGTGCGCCGCACCGGTGGGCGGACCTCCGAGGTTCGACGCGTACGCCTTGACGGCGCCGCTCGCGGTCGAGGTCGAGACGGTGAGGTTCAGGACGAGCGCGACGGCCGTGGCCGGGATGCCGCAGCGGCCCGCGAACGCGAACGTGCGCGCCTGCCCGTGCGCGAGCGCCGGCCCCCCGAACGTGCCCACGGGGTCGCGCGTGTCCACGAGCCGGCAGGGCGCGAGCGTGTAGAGCGCCCGGCCGGCGAGCGCATACGTCGCCGTGTACGTGCCGCCCGCGGCGGGGGTGACCACGGCGTGGCTCCGCGCCCCCGCGTCGGACCAGGACGAGAACCGGTAGGGGCTCCCGCCGAGCGACTGGTCGGGCGCGTCGAGGTTCAGGATGTAGGAGTCCCACGACGTGAGCGTCTGCGGCGTCACGATGGGCGTCTGGTTGACGGTGAGCGTGAGGCCCGGCGGCACCGACTGGATGGTGACGTTCACCTTCGTGGGCTGCACGTTCCGGAACGTCGTCGTCTGCGCGTTCTGCGCGTCCGTGGCCGTGAGCTGCACCTCGAGATAGCTGTTCGTCGCGGCGAAGAGATCCTCGGGCGCGGGCGCCGCGAACGTGAGGTTGTTGCCCGTTACGGGGCCGTAGAACGGGTGCGTGTGGGTGTCGTGGTGGAGGAGCACCGTCCACGAGAGCGCGCTCGGGGGCAGCGTCCCCTGCTGCGGGTCGGTGGCCGAGCCCGTCAGCGTGAGCGTCTCGCCGACCTTGAACGTGAATCCCGCGGCGGGGGACGTGATCGTCGGAGTGGGCGCGGTGTTGCCGGAGTTGATCGTCCGCGTGACCGGATTCGAGAAGGCCCCTTGCTGATCGCGGACGCGCACGCTCGCGACCCACGTTCCCACGGAATAGGTGTGCTGGTTCGTGGGCGTGGACGTCGAGGTCTCCCCTCCGCCGTCGCCGAACGTCCAGAAGTACGTCAGGGTCGTGCCGGCGTCCGGGTCGCTCGACGCGCTGGCGTCGAAATTCACCACGAGCGGCGCCGGGCCCGACGGAGGCGTCGCGGTGAAGGAGGCGGTAGGCGGGTTGTTCGCCGGGGTGTAGTCGACGCGGCGGATCTGTCCGCCGCTCTGGAAGGACGCGTAGTAGAGCGACTGTCCCGCGGCCGAGGGGCCGAACGTGAGCGCCGTGGGGCTCTCGTTCGCGGCGCCGCGGCGTCCGAAGTCCGCGGCCGAAGGCGTCGACGTGAGCCGGAAGATCGATCCGCAGACGTAGTCGGAGACGAGGTACGCGCCCGAGTAGGCCGCGGGCCACGCCGCGCCCGGAGGCACGAAGACGCCGCCCGAGATCGAATTGCAGCCCGAGCTCGCTGTGCCCGGAACGGTGATGCCGTGCTGGTAGGTGTACAGAGGGTCCGTGAGGCCGGCCGGGGTCGACGGACAGTTGGACGACGAGCCCGTGACACAGCGCCCCTCTCGCGTGTTCCAGCCGTAGTCGGCGTTCACGACGAGGTCGTCGATCTCCTCCCACACGTTGCCGCCCACGTCGTTCACGTAGAAGCCCGAGCCATCGAGCTTCTTCGCGATGCGGAAGGGATTGCGCAGCCCCCAGGCCCAGGTCTCCTGGCACGGACCGGTGCCCGCGGGCACGCCCGCGGGATCGGTGCAGCGGCGGGAGCCGGCGAGGCCCACCCAGGGGTTGTCGGCGGGAATCGTGCCGTCTGCGTTGAACCGCAGGATCTTGCCCAGAGGAATGTCCTGCCGCCGCGAGTTGGCGTTGGCGTTCTGGCAGTTCGAGGCGTTCGTGATCTGGCAGCCGCCGTCGCCCACCGACGCGTAGAGCTTGCCGTCGCTCGCGAAGTGGAGGTCTCCGCCGTTGTGGTTGCCGTTCACGCAGGGAATGTTGTCGACGATCACGGTCTCGGTCGCGGGGTTGATGACGTTGCCCGCGGGCAGCACGAACCGCGAGATGCGGTGCACGGGACCGTTCGACACGTTGGCGCTGCAGTTCCCGCTCTTCGGGAACGTGTAATAGACGTAGATGAAGCCGTTCGACGCGAACGCGGGATCGGGAACGATGCCCAGGAGGCCCCGCTCGAACCCGGAGCAGATGGAGCTTCCGGGGATCGTGAGCGCGGGCGTGGGCAGGAGCGCCCCGCCCGAGACCACCCGGATGGTGCCTCCCTGGGTCGTGATCAGGAGGCGCCCGTCGGGGGTGAAGGCGAGCGCCGTGGGGCTCGAGACCGTCGCGACGAGCGTATCGGAGAAGCCGGAGGGCAACGTCAGGCCGTGGGCCGGGCCGGCCACGAGCGCTGCCGCGAGGAGGAGGGCGGTGCGGTTGTTTCTCATGGCCCGCCGAGTATCGCCTGTCAGGCCTTCGAGAGACGCCGCCAGACCTTTCGCGCGACGAGCGCCGGAACAGCCAGCACGACGACCCACGCGATGCCGATCACGACACCGCGCAAGCTCGACGGCAGCAGGCCCCCGTGAGGGCCCACGAGCACGATGATCGCGAAGAACGCGAGCATCGCGACGAACGTGAGGGCGGCGAGAGCGGCGAAGGCGGTCAGGAGAACGCGCTGAACCTTGCTCATGTGCTCCCGTCGATGCTCTCACGGGACGGAAGGACCCCGCCCCGAGGCGTTTACACTCGAAATCGAATGCTCGTCAGCCTCAGAAAACGTGTGGTCCCGGTGCTCGTCCTCGTGCCCGCCCTGGCTTCCGCTCAAGCCCTGGCGCGAGGCGCGGAGGAGCCCCAGAAGCTCCCCCAGTCTCCTGCCCGCGCGGAGGTGGCCGTCGTGGCCACCCGTCTCGACGTGGCGGCCGAGGACGTCACGGTGCGGGTCCTCACCCACGAGGAGATCCAGAAGCTCCCGGCCCGGTCCCTCGTCGAGGTGCTCCGCACGCTCCCGGGACTCGACGTCCGTCGCCGCGGCGTGGACGGCGTGCAGGCCGACGTCGGCATCCGCGGAGCCGACTACAACGGCACGCTCTTCCTCGTGGACGGCGAGCCCGTCAACGACCCGCAGACGAACCACCTTTCGGCCGACCTCGACGTCCCTCTCGACGCCATCGAGCGCATCGAGGTGCTCTCGGGCGCGGGAGCCGCGCTCTACGGCTCGGATGCCGTCGGCGGCGTCGTCAACGTCGTGACCCGCGGCGCGGCGCTGGGACGCGCGCGCTACCAGCTCGAGGGCCGGTTCGAGCACGGCACGCAGTCGCTCGACGCGGGCGGCCTCCGCGTGGCCGCGCGGCTCTTTCCGTCGCTCGCCGTCGCGGCCGACGCCGAGAGGGCCGAGAGCTCGGGCTTTCGCGACGACACGGAGTTCGCGACCCGCTCGCTCCGCGCGTCGGCGCAATGGGAGAGCGGGATCGGCCCCGTGCGCCTCGCGGCCGGCTACGCGGGCCGGCGGTACGGCGCGTACGCGTTCTACGGCACCCGGTACCCCGACCAGCAGGAGACGACGATCACCCGGACGGTGCGGGCCTTCGCCGAGCTCACCGTGGGCAAGGTGACGCTCTCGCCCTCTCTCTCGGTTCGGGCGCACCACGACGACTACGTCCTCGTGCGGGAGAACCCCGCGTTCTACGAGAACCTCCACGACACGAACCGCTCGGCCTTCCGCCTCGCCGGGCGCACGGAGGTCCTCGGAGGCCGGCTGGCGTTCGGCGTCGAGGCCGGGCGGGACACGATCACGTCCACGAACCTCGGCGAGAGGCAGCGGAACCACGGAGCGCTGTTCGCCGAGTGGGGCCGCTCCTTCTCCTGGGGAAGCCTGCGGGGCGGGCTCCGGGGCGACGACTACGAGGGCGCCGGCTCTCGGCTCTCGCCGCACGCCGCTCTCTCGGTGAACGCCTTTCCCGCGGTTTCGCTGCGGGCGTCCGTGGGCACGGCGTTTCGGGTCCCCACGTTCCTCGACCTCTACTACAACGACCCGCAGAACAAGGGAAACCCCGATCTCGCTCCCGAGACGGCCGTGAACCTCGAGGCCGGGGCCCGGCTCTCGCAGGGGCCCGTCTCGCTCGACGCCGCGGTGTTCCAGCGCCGCGGCCGCAACCTCATCGATTACGTGCGCTCCTCCCCGGCCGACCGCTACGAAGCCCGCAACGTGCGCGAGGCGACGACCACGGGCCTCGAGGCCGTGGCCTCGTGGAATTTCGAGAAGGCGCGTCTCGGCCCCCTCTCGCAGCTCGCGCTCCAGGGCACGGTGCTGCACGCGAACCTCGAGAGCCTCTCGGCGGCCGCGGGCGGCGCCACCGAGGGCAAGTACGTGCTCGACCCGCTGCGCTGGAAGTGGGACCTCCTCGCGAGCGTCGACCTGCCCCAGCGGACGGCGCTGTTCGGGCGCGTCTCGTACCAGCGCCGCACGTCGCAGGCCTCGGGGGACTGGGTCGTGGACGCGCGGGCCAGCTGGGAGGTCGTGGAGGGCCACATCTTCGACACGTTCCTCGAGGTCGAGAACCTCACGGACGAGAGCCTCGAGGAACGGCCCGGCGTGCCGCTGCCGGGCCGCCGCGTGGCGCTCGGGCTGCACCTTCGATGGTAGACCGCTGAGGGAGAATGCGCCCATGACGCGCAAAGCCCTCGCGGCTCTTCTCGCAGTTTCGACACTTCCGGCACTCGCCCAGACCGGGGCCGTCACGGCCCCGGCCGACGCCTCCTCACGCATCGCCGCCGACGCCCAGTGGCTGTCGGCCGACGCGCTCAAGGGCCGCAAGGCCGGCACCGCCGAGGCCGACGCGGCCGCGGACCGCCTCGCCGAGGAGTTTCGGAGAAACGGCATCCTCCCCGGCGGCGAGAAGGGGACGTACTTCCAGACCTTCGACTTCATCGACGGCGTGGACCTCGGCCCGAAGAACGCGCTCGCCACCGCGGGCACCGCGCCCGTGGGCCGGAGCTGGAAGCTCGGGACGGACTTCGCCCCCCTCACGTTCTCGGCTCCCGGCGAGCTCTCGGGCGAGGTCGTGTTCGCGGGCTACGGCATCGCGTCCAAGGAGCTCGGCTACGACGACTACGCCGGGCTCGACGTGAAGGGCAAGGTCGTCCTCGTGCTGCGCTACGCGCCGAGCGGCGACGATCCCAAGAGCGACTTCGCGCCCTACATGGCGCTGCGGTACACGGCCGGCATCGCCCGCGAGAAGGGCGCGACGGCCATCCTCGTGGCGACCGGCCCCAACA
>JAEUQS010000636.1 GCA_016789625.1 Acidobacteriota bacterium
GGTCCGGGTCGTTGCGATCGACGAGGAGCCTGAGATTGTAGAAGCACTGGGACGCGCAGTAGCCGAGGACCGTCGTGCCGTCCGAGAGCGTCCGGTTCGTGGGCGAGGTGTCGATGGCTTTCCAGTCTTCCTTCTTCAGGTCGGCCGCCCAGATCCTGTCGGTGTACCAGAGTCCGAGGAGCTGCGCGTTCGAAACGTCGGCGATCGAGACGTAGAGCCTGTCCGGCATGCTCGGCGCGAGGGCCACGGAGATGCGGCCCACGCGGCCTTCGGAAAAATCGCTCCAGGGCGCCGGGACGGCCCGGAAGCGCGAGAGCGGATCGGAGAGCTCGGGGCTCGACCGGTAGACGCCGTTGAGCGCGTTTCCGTCGGGGTTTCCCATGGCGACGATGACGGAGCCGGGCCGGTCGGGATGCTGCACGAGGTCGGTCGCGGGGCCCGCCGAGAGGAGCTCCCAGTCCGCGCCGCCGTTCGTGGAGCGATGGGCGCCCTGGTTCGTGCCGCGCGCGACGGCCGCGAGGATGGTCTGGGTGCTGCCCACCTTCGGCTGCACGATGATCGTGCTGAAGGCCGAGCCCGTGAAGCGTTCCTTCGCGAGGAGCGTCCAGGTGCGGCCCGAGTCCGTGGATTTGAGGAGCCCGGCGCCGAGGTAGGAGTCGCCCCCGAAGGAGGCTTCACCGGTGCCGGCATAGAGCACGCCCGGGGTGCTCGGATCGAACGCCACGGCACCGATCGCGAGGGTCTCCTGAGAGTCGGTGGTGGTGGCCCAGGACGCCCCGGCGTCGGTGGACCTCCAGACCCCGCCGTACGCGGCGCCCGCGATCCAATGACGCGGATCCCGCGGGTCGACCGCGAACGAAGAGACGCGTCCGCTCACCGGGCGGGCCCGTTGGCCCCCGAGGACCTGGCCTTCCTCGATGGGCGCCGGGCCGATGGGCTCCCAGCCGCCCGGCAAGGCCGCCAGGGAGTGACGGTCTGACCGCATCGCCTCGAGCTGGCGAACGGCCTCGGCACGGGCTCCCCTGGGGATCTCGCGGTTGGGGTACGCCCTCCGCTCGTGCTCCCAGCGCTGGCGGGCCATGACGTCTTCGCCCTCGTCCTCCGCAAACGCCGGGAGGGCGAGGAACGTAAGAAGCAGGCAAAGCAAGCGCTGGGGAGCTTTCAAGAGCGGCCTCCAAGTGGAATTCCCGTCAATCTCGGGCCGCGACGATTCAAAGACCGCAAGGAACCGTGAAATTCCTGCGAAACCGGAGATTCAGGTGCGTAGCCCCGAAGGGGCGGAGCCTCACTTGCAGTGTTTTCGGGAACGAAATCGTCCCTTGGCCCGTCAAACCGGTTGAGTCGAGGTTCTCGACCTTTCTGAAAGGAAGCGCGATGTCTCTGCCCCGCATTCTCGCTGCTCTGGTCCTCGTGACCTGTCCTCTCGTTGCCGCGCCAGCGCGTCCCGTGACGGGCGACGCGCCGCCCATCGCGCTCTCGGACCCCGACGGCCAGGACCTCACGCTCGAGGAGCTGTCGGTGAAGGCCGCGGTCCACGGAATGCTCTCGCTCACCGAGATGGAGCTGCGGTTCCGGAACCCGCATGGACGCCGGATGGAAGGTCGCTTCACGTGCGTGCTCCCGCCGGGCGCCACGGTGAGCCGCTTCGCCAAGGAGGTGAACGGCCAGCTCATGGAAGGCGAGGTCGTCGAGCGTCTCCGCGCGAACCAGGTGTACGACGCGATCCTCCACGAGATGCGCGACCCGGCGCTCCTCGAGCAGGACCAGGGCAACCGCTTCTCGGCGCGCATCTTTCCCATCGAGGCGAACGCCACGGTGAGGCTCGTCCTCTCGTACAGCCGCCTCCTGCCCATGACCGCGGGTTCCCGAACCTACTCGTTGCCCCTGCGCGGGCTTCCGACGATCGGGCGCTTCCGGTTCGACGGGATCTTCTCTCCGCTTCCCGGCGAGGAGACGACGCCGCGATCCTCGGGCCTCCGCGGCCCCGTTTCGGGGCGGCGCGCCGCCATCGAGACGTTCCGGCTGGACGAGTCCACGTACACGCCGAAGGAGGATCTCGAGGTCACCTGGGCGCCCACGGGCTCGGCCCCCAACGTCCAGTCGCTGCGCGTGGGCGACTTCGTGCTCACGGCGTTCCGCACCCCCGGCGGAGGCGCGGCCGCGCGCGCCACGGCCGGCCCGTGGATCTTCTTCGTCGACACCTCGGCCTCCGGCGCCGACGGAATCCTGCACCGCGCCCGCGCGTTCGCGAGCCTTCTCGCGGCGCTTCCCGCGTCCGACGAGGTCGAGCTGTGGGCCTTCGACCAGGAGGTCGTGAAGCTCGGCGCCGGCGCCGCGGGCGAATGGGCGCGCCGTATCGAGAGCGTCCTCTCGGAGCGCGGCCTGCTGGGGGGAACGAACCTAGAATCCGCTCTCCGTTCCGCCTCCGCACGGGCCAAGGAGCGTTCCGGAGCGCGGCTCGTCCTCGTGTCCGACGGCGTCGCGACGCTCGGGAAGACGGAACGGTCCGCTCTCGAGGCCGCCGCGTCGGGCACTTCCACATTCCACGCGCTGGTGCTCGGCTCCCGGCAGGACGACGCCACGCTCGCCGCGCTCGTCGCCGGGCGCGGACGCGTGGTCACGCTGCCGTTCACCGAGGATCTCGACGCGGACGCGGCCCGGGCCGCCGCGCGTCTCCGTCTGCCGGCCGGCCTCGAGCTGACCGTGAGTGACGCGGGGGCCGAGTGGATCTTTCCGCGAGAGCTGCACGATGTTCAGCCCGGAGACGAGGTCGTGGTCGTGGCGCGCATGAAGGCTCTGTCCGACCCTGCCGCGGTTCTGAAGCGGAACGGCCGGGTCGTCGTCTCGGCGGATGGTTCTGCCAAGCCGTTGCCGGCGGGCGCCTTCGAGCCCCTCCTCGAACGAGAGGCCTACCGCGCGTATCTCGCGCACCTGGCGGCCCGCGAGGCGGGCGAATCCGATGCCGCAGTGAAGAGCGCTCTCGCGACCGAGCAGGTCAAGGTGAGCATCGAGCGGCGGATCATGATTCCGTCCACGACGCTGCTCGTCCTCGAGAGCGAGGCGGACTACCGGCGCTTCGGTCTCGAGCGCCGCGCGCTCGCGTCGATTCTCACCGTCGGCGCCACGGGAATCGAGCGGCTCGACCGACAGAGGCCCACGACGTTCCCGACGGAGAGGCAGAAGTCGGCGGACCGGGATGTGCGGCGCACGACGGGGCCTGAATCGAGCGCGGCTCCGAGCGGTGGCAAGGACGCCGGGCGGCTCTCGGAACCGATGAGAGCCGAGGCTTCGGAAAAGGTTGCCGCGGAGATCCGGATTTCGGCCGACTCTCCCGTCGTCGATTCGAGGCTGAACAGCTCCGGCTACCTGGCGGGCTCCGCTCCGCCTTCGGTCTCCCAGCCGCTCCAGGTTCCACCGCCCCCTCCGACGGCCTTCACGGCCGACGCCGTTGGGGACGTCGTGGCTCAGAACCGCGAGGACGCGCCCCGGCCGGCGCGCCCCGCGCCAGAGGCCCAGGTTCAGCGCCGCAAAGTCAGTCCGCCCGTTCCGACCTCTACCCCGGCGCCCGTGCGCCGGCCCGACTGGACCGAGCCCGCGCTCATCTCCCCGGCCGAACTGCAGGCGCTGCGCGATCGTGTGAAGGCGAACCCTCTCGATCGCCGCGGCTACAACGCGCTCACCGATGCTCTCGCGGCCCGCAGGGAATGGAAAGAGCTGCGCGACGTCTGCCGCGCCTGGCAGCGCTACGACCCCGAGAACCCGCAAGTCTACGAGATGCTGGGCGAGGCGGCCCGTGAGCTCGGACGCACGGCAGAGGCGCAGCGCGCTTTCGGCTCGCTCGTCGAGATCGCGCCCGGCAAGCCCGAGCTTCTCCAGCGGGCCGGAATCCTGCTCTTCCGCGCCGGCGACCGCACGCTGTTCGAGGTTCCCCTTCGGCGCGCGCTCGAGCTCCGGCCCGACCGCGTGAACGCCTACCGCCATCTCGCCTTCGCCCTGTGGCAGGCGGGCCGCATCGAGGAAGCCGCGCGGGTTCTGGAGGAAGCCTCACGCCGCACGTTCCCCGACTGGTACGGCGACGCTCAGCGCGTCCTGCGCGAAGAGCTGGCGTACGTATATCGTGCCTGGCTCGCGAAGAATCCCGCGAAGGAAGGCGAGATCGCGCGCCGGGCCCGCGAGAACGGGGCCGACCTCTCGAGGACCGATGCCTTCCGGGCCACGCTCGTGTGGGAAACGGACGCCAACGACGTCGACCTCCACGTGGTGGACCCCCGCGGCGAAGAGTGCTTCTACAGTCACAAATCCACCGCGACGGGACTCGAGCTCTATCAGGACATCACTCGGGGTTTCGGTCCCGAGGTCATTCGGTCCGAGCAGACAGTGCCGGGACCGTATTCCGTCGGGGTCAAGTACTTCAGCGCGGGTCCCATGGGTGTGAGCCGCGGCGTGCTCGTCGTGCTCGCGCCGACGGTGAAGATCGTGCCGTTCCGTCTGGTCGAGGGCGGCCGGGACATGCGGCTTCTGACCCGTGTGGAGGCCCCATCCGACGGGCTGGGCCGGAAGGTCTCCCGGTAGGCCCCTGGGACGGCCCGGCCGAACGCACCGTTCGCCGGGCCGACCTGTCCGTCAGATCGACAGCCCGACGTCGCCTTCGAGTACCGAGGTCTTCAGCCTTGGACGTTCTCCGCTCTTCCACAGGCTCGCCGTGTGGAGGACCCGATACCGGATCGGTCCGCCGTCGGGCCTTTCGCTCCGCGTAATGGGACGCGGGATGCAAACAAATTCGGTGCGCATCTCATCGGACGACAGCTGGACCTTCGCGTAACCGTGTCCTCCGAGGTCTACGAACTCGAGGTGCGGAGCGAGGTCCGGGTTGGACAGTGACCGTGCGCGCGTCAGGTCGAAGCTCTTGGCATACTCGAAGCACGCACGGACGCCGTGCCGGAGCAGCATGTTGTGGGTCCAGTCCGGCTTGCCCTCCGACTCCCTGTCGACCAGAAACAGCGGTCGCAGCGGAGCGTCCTTCTTCTTGAGCCTGTGCTCATAGGACTCCATGGCACCGGGGCTCACGAGGGACGCGCCCACGAAGCTCAGGCCGACCGGCTCGAACTTGCCGGGGGGCAGCTCCGCGGCCGCATATCCCGCCCAGAAGCTGTGGCGATCGCCCGAGACGATCGCGAAGCCCGTGATCTTCGCGTCGCGCACGAAATGGAAGAGCTCCGCACGCTCGGCGTACGCTGTGCCGTAATCACCGCCGCCCAGGGACGCGAACGTGTTGGGGGGCCAGGACTCCTTGGTGAGGCCCGCGGGCAGGTTCTGTGGGTCGGCACGCCGGTCCAGTGTGCCCAAGGAGTTCCCCCAGATCTTCCACGCTGCCGTCGAGCTCTTGAGCTTGTCCTTGAACCACGCCTTCTGCGCCGCCCCCAGAAGTGTTTGCGGAGGCGCAGCCCGTTGCGGATTCGGGACCTGCGCGTCGTTGAACCGGATCTCCGCAGGGGGATTGCCGCCGTTGAACCCGCGCCCGCCGTCCAGAGCCCGCATCTCGGGCTCAGGAAACATCCCGATGAACTCGTTGCCACCGAGCTTGTCGAGAGAGGGGTCGCTGAAGGGATCCGCGCTGCGATAGCTGTGCTGGTCGGTGATGAGGAGGTCCAGGTTCCTCCCGTACCGGAGCGCCCGGTAGCCCTTCAGACTGTTGATCGCCGTCAGGTTGTTCGGCTCCGTGCCCAGCCCGTCGCGATCGAACTCCTTGATGGGAACGTTCTCCACAGCGGGTGGACCGAAGTGCTCGAGGACGCCGCTCGGCGGAGCGACACGCGCGGGGAGGTATTCGAACCAGGCCTGATTCGCCGCGACCTTGACCGTCTGGCCGGGCTGCTCGAAGGACGCCGCCTTGACGACGCTCTGCCAACCCTGCCACGAGAATTCGTGGTTGTCCCAGATCGCGACGAATGGCCAGCGCGCGCGAGCGTCCTGGAGGTCGGGATCGGCGAGATAGCCTTTGTAGATCGCCCGGTAGCCCTCGACCGTCAGCGGGATGTGGAAGTTGCCGACCTTGTGGCCGTCGGGGATCCGCGCGACCTCGTAGATCGTGCGGTCGTAGCGTGTCTTGACCTCGTCGGGATACTGGACGACCTCGTAGATGAAATCGCCGAGGTGCAGCACGAAGCCGAGCTGTTGGGCGGCGGGGGCGCGCTCGTCTTCGTAGATCATCCGGCGATAGCCGTTGAGCTTCCCCTCGTTGATGTCCTGGCAGCTCACGAACGCGAAGTTCACCTTGCGAGGATCATCTGGCAGCGGCGCGGTGATGGTGCGGCCGACGCGGCTGCCGTTCCCCTCGGCGTCGGTGAACCGATACCAGTACGTGCGCGCCGGCTTGAGTCCGCCAATCAGAACGCGCGCGGTCCAGTCCGCGGCGGCGGAGACTGGTGCCTGCGCGTGCGCGCCGACGCGGCGGAAGGCCGCATCGTCGGCGACCTCGACGGTCAGGAGTTGGCGTGTGCCCTCGGCAAACGGGTGCCTCGTCCAGAGGATGACGCTGTTCGGATCGGGATCGCCGGAGGCGACCCCTTGGGGATAGAGCTCGCGCCGCTCCTGCCAGCGGACGCGGGAACCT
>JAEUQS010000874.1 GCA_016789625.1 Acidobacteriota bacterium
CGAGCCAATCGCTGCTTTTTTCGGGGTGAGATCGAGGCACGGGCCCAGGTTCGCGCCCCTTTCTTCTTCTAGAAGACGTAGAGGGTGTTGAGCGCGAGCGTCGTCTGCTTCTTGCTCGTGCGTCCGCCGCTCTTCTCGAACGTGGACTCGTTGGAGCGGTCGAAGCGGACCTCGGGACGGATCACGAGCCGGTCCTTCACCTTGAACTCCGGCGTCAGCGTGCACTCCGTGAGACGCTGCGCGGCCCCGGTACGGGCTCCGTCGCGGTCCTTGAACGTCTCGCCGCGCACCGAGAGCGCGAACGTGCCGGAGATGTTGAAGCGCGCGATCGCCGCGAACCCCGTCCACTGCGCGTCGTGCGAGCCGGCGCCGTTCTTCTCCTTGCCGTAGTCGTAGTTCAGCGTGAGCGTGACGAGGTCCATGGGCTTGATCACCGCCACGACGTCGAAGACGTGCCGGGCGTCCGACGAGCCGGAGCGCTCGGGGCCGCCCACGTAGTTCAGGTACGCCGTGAACATCGGCGCCGGCGTGAACAGGAGCTGCGCGCCGAACGTCTTCCCGCGGTTGTTGTCCTTCACGTTGTCCCAGCCGTTCGCGACCATCGCCATGGCCGAGAACGACGACGAGAACGCATAGCTCGCCTTCAGCCCCGTGTGGGTGAAGGGAATCGCGTAGCCGAACAGGATCGAGCGGGAGAAGTTGTCGTTGTACCCGTCGTAGCCCTCGATGAGCTCGGCGCCCATGTGCGTGATGAACTTGCCGAAGTCGATCCGGAAGCCCGACGACGGCATCCAGCTCACGTAGCCCTGCTGGAGATCGAAATCCTCGGCCTTGCCGGTCACGGAATCCCGGAAGAGTCCGCTCGAGGCGGCGATGCGCGGGACGGATCCGCCCGCCGTGAGGTCGAAGCGGAAACCGATATCGCCCGCCTCGGCGACCGGCTTCTGCACGACGAGCTCCACCACGTCGAGCTTGAACGTGTTGTCGTCGAAATCGAACACCCGGTAGCCGTTCAGGCCCGAGTCCGGCTTGTTCGTGTTGTACGAATACGACGCTCCCACCATGCCGTTCAGGGAGATGCCGTCGTACCACTTCGGAGCGGGCGCCGTCTGAGCGCTCGCGGAGCCCGCGATCAGGGCGGCCAGCGCGAGCGTCCCGGCCGCCAGGAGCGCCCGATTCTTCAGTTTCATCTCGTCCTCCTCAGACAATCGAAAATTGCTTGCCCGTCGGGATATTGCCCCCGCGCGGGGATCGGATTCCGGAGATTCCGGGCCGCGGGACCTCGAGAAAAGATCAGGCGGACTCAGCCGCGGGAGCGCTCGACCCAGTCGCGCCGTTCGGCCTCCGCGGCGAAGAACCCGCTGAGGAACGAGAGGTCTTCTTTCTCCTTGAAGTACTCGTTCGCGATCTGGGAGGCCTTGAAGATGGCGTCCTTGTCGGCCGAGCCCACGGTGAAGCGCTGGCGCATCTCGTCGGTGTAGTCGCGGGTCTCGAGCAGGAAGCGGAACGTCGTCATGAACTCGTCCCAGCGGTTCAGCAGCGCGAAGCGCGGCTTGTAGGTCTGCGCGAGACCCTGCATGAGCATCTTGAAGGGGATCGAGAACATGGCGTCGTGCTTGTTCGTCGTGAGGAGGATGAGGCAGTTCCGCGCGATCTGGCCGAGGAGCGTCGCGAGGAGCGCCTTGGCGACGGCGTGCGAGCTGTCCTCGAAGCCCTGCTTGGCGACGAGCGCCGGGTACTCGGTCACCGTCGAGCCTTCCTCGATCGCGAAGACGCGCGCGGCCCTCTTCTGCGGCTCGCCCTCCAGCGTGAGGAGGGCCGTCTCGCCGAGGACCATGCCGGGGATGACGATGCCCTGGAGCCCCTGGTCGGTCCGGATCCCGAGCTTGCCGCTCTCGAGCACGGCGAACGTGCGCGCGGCATCGCCGGCTTCCCAGAGCACGGCCTCGCGGGACAGGATGATCTTGCGCTTCATGCGCCCTCCTCCGCCACTTTCGGGACGGCGGATGCTACCGCGGATCCGGCGCCCGCCCGCTTCGGAGTCGATATCTCTCTGGTACGATCGCCGCATGGGTCTCTTCGATATCTTTCTCGGGGGCAACGAGGCCAAGAAGCGCGTCGAAGACCTCCAGCGACGCCTGAAGGCCAACCCGACGAACGTGACCTGCGCCCTCGAGCTGGCCGATGCCTATGCAAAAACCGGCGCCCAGAAACAGGCTGTCCAGCTGCTGAACCGCCTCGGGCCCGCCCTGCAAAAGAGCGGTCAGTACATGGGAGCCATCGCCGTGTACAAGCGGATCTCCGAGCTGGATCCCAAAGGCACCGATCCCGCCACGGCCGGCGCCCTCAAAGAGCTCGAGAAGCTCCAGCTCCAGGCCAGCGCGAAGACCCTTCCGAGCTCGACGATCAAGACCTCCACCGCCGAAACGGCCGCCGAGACCGCGGCGGCGCAGGCGAAGCGGGAAGAGCTGGCCCCGCTGTTCCAGAAGATCCCGATCTTCAAGGACGTGCCGCCGCACCTCCTCGCGCAGCTCGTCCAGAAGATCCACCTCCGCACGCTCGACGCCGGCGTCATCCTCTTCGAGGAGGGCGCCCCGGGCTCGTCGCTCTTCTTCGTGGTCTCGGGCGAGCTCCAGGTCACGGGCAAGGGCGAGGGCGGGCGGGACGTCGTGCTCCGTACGATGGGCGAAGGCGAGGTCATCGGCGAGATCTCGTTCCTCTCGCAGCTCCCGCGGAGCGCGACGCTCAAGACGAAAGCCCCGAGCGTCCTCATCGAGCTCGAGCGCCGCGCGGTGGACGACGTCATCCGCAAGAGTCCCAAGCTTCGCGAAGCGCTCCAGGTCATGTACAAGGACCGCGTCCTGAACGACGTCCTCGTGCGCTCCAAGGTCTTCGGCCCGCTGCCCGAGAGCGTCCGCAAGGAAATCGCCCAGATGCTCGTGCCGCTCACCGTGGAGGGCGGCAACCCGATCCCTCCCGAGGGCGTGTCGGGGGAGGCCGTGTACCTCATCGCCCAGGGTGTCGTGCGCATCACCGCGAAGGATCAGTACGGCCACGAGGTCGAGCGGGCGATGCTCTCTCCGCCGTCCTTCTTCGGCGATCTGGGGCGGGAGCGGGCGGAGGCCCTCGCCAGCGCCTCGGCCCTCGTCGACGTGGAGCTCTACCGGCTCGGTCAGGCCGAGCTCATGCCCCTTCTCTCGGCCCACCCCGAGCTGTGGTCGGCCCTCGACGAGATCAACCTCGCGAAGCTGGGCAACGCGAGCGGCACGGGAACCCACCCGAAAGCCACGTAGCCGCGTGACGGTGTAGCAGCGTGACCGTTCCCGTCCAGTTCGACGTCTGGGGCTGTCGCGGCTCGCGAAACCTGGTACCGAACCGCTCTTCGATCGGGAACCGCACCTCCTGCTACTCGATTCTCGGCCCCGAATCGCTCGTGGTCCTGGACGCCGGGCGCGGCATCGCGGCGCTCGGCTCGGCGATGCTCACCGACCCCCGTTTCGCGCACGTCAAGGAGATTCACGTTCTCCTCACTCACGCGCACCTCGATCACTTCGAGGGTCTCAAGGACGTCGACTGGTTCTGGAAGCGGGGCAACGGTCTCTCCCTCGTGCTGCACGGAACGGAGGAAGCCCTCTCCTCCGTGGCCACGGTCTTCGCCCCGCCCATCTACGTCACGCTGCCCGTGCTCGCCGACGGGACTCTCGGGAGCTTCACTCTCGTGACCCAGCGGGCCGGGGATTCCTTCCCGATCCCGGGTTTCACCGTGGACGTCTTTCCCCTGTACCACTACAGCGGCATCGCGAGCGCCAAGTTCGCGCTCGATACCATCGGGTACCGGGTCGCGAGCACCGACCCGGACGGCCCGGTCGTCGCGTACCTCTCGGACCACGAGCCCACCCGGGAGACGGCTCCCCTCGAGAGGGCCGCGCGCTCCGGCGCGCACCTCGTGATCTACGACGCGCATTTTCTCGACGTGAAGGACCACGCCTTCGGCCACGGCTCGCAGGAGTACACCGCCGGCGTCGCGCGGGCCGAATCCTCGTCCCTCGTCCTCGCGGGGCACCTCTCGCCCAACGTCACGGACACGGCGCTCCACGAGACGCGCAAGCGCCACGGTGAGGACGTGCCGAACTTCGCGCTGGCGGCCGAAGGCGACCGCTGGCAGTGGGACGAGGACGCCCTCCGGTTCCTGAAGGTGC
>JAEUQS010000675.1 GCA_016789625.1 Acidobacteriota bacterium
CCGGCGGGGAGCCGCTCCCGTACCTCCACGGAGGATGGGAGGTCCGCGGCCGCACCTTTCGCGTCGACCCGCGGGCGCTCAGCCCCCGTGGCGAGACCGAAGGCATCGTCGAGATCGCTCTCGCGTCCGCACCTCGCGCGCGGAGGTTTCTGGACCTCGGCACCGGGAGCGGGATCCTCGCGGTGACGCTCGCGCTGGAGGTGCCCGGAGCGACCCTCGTCGCCGTCGACCGGAGCCTCGACGCGCTGGCGCTCGCCCGAGAGAATGCCCTCGCTTTCGGAGTCCTGCCCCGGATCGCGTTCCTGGCCTCCGACTGGCTCACCGCGCTCGGCGGCGCCGAGCGCCCCTTCGACTGCGCCGTCGCGAACCCGCCGTACGTACCCCTCGTCGACCGGCCGCACCTCGACCGCACGGTCTCCGAGCACGAGCCCTCGCTCGCGCTCTTCGGCGGCGACGACGGGCTCGACCCGCTGCGGATCCTGCTCCGCACGCTGCCTCCGTTCCTCGCCATCGGGGCCCCGTTCATCTTCGAGATCGGCTACGGACAGGCGAGCACCGTCTCCGATCTCGTGGCGGCCTCGGGTCACTTCCGGCTCGAGGCGGTGCGGCTCGACGTGGCCGGAATCCCGCGGACGGCGACGGCCGTCCGCGTTTGACTAAACTCGGCGCGCTTTGGACGCCTTCCTCGTCACCGGCCCCTCCCGCCTCAGCGGCAGCGTTTCGATCAGCGGCGCGAAGAACGCCGCGCTCCCCGCGCTGACGGCGAGCCTCCTCACCGCCGAGCCCGTGCTCCTCGCGGGCCTCCCCCGCGTGGCCGACATCGCGACCATGACGCGCCTCCTCGCGTCGATGGGCGTCGTTCACCATGGCGATGCTCCTTCGACCGTGACCCTCCGCGCTCACGCGATCTCGTCCACCGAGGCGCCGTACGAGGTCGTGCGCACGATGCGGGCGGCGATCCTCGTGCTCGGTCCGCTCGTGGCGCGTTTCGGCGAGGGCCGCGTCTCGCTGCCCGGCGGCTGCGCCATCGGCGTGCGGCCGGTGGACCTCCACCTGAAGGCGCTCGAGGCGATGGGAGCCCGGATCGCCGTCGAGCAGGGCTACATCCACGCGCACGTGTCCCGCGTGGGCGCCCTCGGCGGCCGTCTCTCGGGCGCCGATATCGCGTTTCCCCAGGTGACCGTGACCGGCACCGAGAACGTGCTCATGGCCGCCTGCCTCGCCCGGGGCACGACCCGAATCACGAACGCCGCGGTGGAGCCCGAGGTCACGGACCTCGCGAACCTCCTCGTGTCGATGGGCGCGAGCATCGAGGGAATCGGCACGGCGACGCTCGTGATCGAGGGCCGCGAGAAGCTGTCGGGCACCGGCGACCGCGCGCACCGCGTGCTGCCCGACCGCATCGAGGCCGGCACCTACCTCGCGGCGGCGGCGATCACGGGCGGCGACGTCCTCGCGAAGAACGCCCGGGGCGAGGATCTGCGCGCGTTTCTCGACGCGCTGAAGGCCGCCGGGGCGACCGTCACGGAGAGCGTGGAGGGCGTCCGCGTATCCGTCGACGGACCGCTCGCTCCCGTCGACCTCGCGACGGCGCCCCACCCGGGCTTCCCCACCGATCTCCAGGCCCAGCTCCTGGCTCTCATGACGCGCGCGTCCGGCACGTCACGAATTTCGGAGACGATCTTCGAGAACCGCTTCCTCCACGTGAGCGAGCTCGTGCGGCTGGGCGCCGACGTACGCATCGAGGGCAACACGGCGGTGGTGACGGGTCCCTCGCGGCTCCAGGGCGCGCCCGTGACCGCGTCGGACCTCCGCGCCTCGGCCGCTCTCGTCCTCGCGGCGCTCGCGGCCGAGGGCGAGACGCTCATCCGCCGCATCTACCACCTCGACCGCGGCTACGACGCGATGGAGACGAAGCTCAAGAGCCTCGGCGCGAACGTCGAGCGCGTGAACGGATAATCGCCGCGTGATGAGCGACCCGAGCTGCCTCTTCTGCCGCATCGTGAAAGGCGAGATCCCCGCGAAGCTCGTCCACGAGACGCCCGACGTCATCGCCTTTCGCGACATCAACCCGCAGGCGCCCGTGCACGTCCTCGTGATCCCCCGGGAACACATCGAGAGCACCGGGGCTCTCACGGAGGCGCACGAAGCGCTCTCCGGAAAGCTCCTCGTCGCGGCGGCCGAGGTCGCGCGCAAGGAAGGTCTCGACAGCTTCCGCGCCGTCTCCAACACCGGGGCCGACGCCGGGCAGTCGGTCTTCCACCTCCACGTGCACGTTCTGGGGGGACGCTCGTTCACGTGGCCTCCCGGGTGACGCGGAACCTCTTTCCCCGGGGGCTCCTCACCCTGGTCCTCTGCGCCGCGACCCTCCAGGCGGCGCCGAGCCGGCTCGAGACCGAGGCGGCCGAGGCGGCGAGGCTCGGAAAGTGGAACGAGGTCCTCGAGGCGCTCACGAAGCTGGCCGAGACCGACCCGGCTCGCTACGCCGACGGCCGCTTCGAGTACCTCACCGCGCGGAGCCTTGCCGAAACGGGCCGCTCCGCGGAGGCCCTCGCGCGCTTCGAGCGCTTCGCGGGCACCGACGACCTCTTCGACGTGCCGGCGCGGCTCGCTGCCGCGCAGCTGCGCTTCGCCGCGGGCGATGGCGCCAGAGCGCTGGACCTCCTGCTGCCCCTCCTCCAGCGGCCCGGGGCGGCGGTCTCGCGGCGCGCCGTGCGGATCGCGCTCGACGCGCTCGAGATCCGTCTCGATGTCGCCGCGCTCCGCCGCCTCACGGCCGCGCGGCCCAACCTGCCGCCCCGCGAGAAACGCCGACTCCTCGCGCTCGAGGCCGAGGCGCTCGAGAGCGAGGGAGCGTCCGAGGCCGCGGCCTCGCTGCGGCGTCAGATCCTCTCCGAGGCACGGCGCGACGACGCGGCCGCGATCGTGCTCGCGCGGGAGCTGCGCGGGCGCACTCCGAAGGACCTGCCCGACGGCCTCCTCTCCCTGCTCATCGAAACGGCGCGGGCGCAGCGGGACCTCGAGCTCGCCGAGCGCCTCGCCGTCGAGAAGGAACGGCGCTCCGTGGGCGGCGATCCCGCGTCCCTCTGGTCGGCGCGCTTCGACCTGGGACGCATCAAGGCGTCGCGCGGAAAGTGGGCCGAGGCCGAGCAGACGTTTCGCGCGCTCCTCGCGACCGCTCCCGCATCGCCCTACCCCGCGCGCGCCCCCAGGGACGATCGGCCCGGCACGGCCGCGTTCTTCGGGCGCGTGCGCTTCAACCTCGCCGCGGTGCTCGAGAAGCAGGGCCGTCTCGACGAGGCCGCCGTGGAGCTCGGCAAGGTGGCCGCGGGCCGGGCGGGTCCCTCGGCCCTCTCGGTCGTCCAGGCCGCGCGCCTCGAGATCGGCAGATCCCAGCTGGATCGCGCCGAGCAGCTTCTCTCGCTGCCGGCCGCGGGCAACGAGCCCGGACGCATCGAAGCGCTCCTCCTCCTCGTCGCGCGCCGCTGCGAGCGCGGAGAGCCCAGCGCCGCGGGGCGCGTGCTCGCCCGCGTGGCCAGCGCCCGCCGCCTCCCCGAGCCGTGGAAGAGCGAGATTCCTTTTTGGCGGGCGCGGGTCGCCGAGGCCGGCAGGGATTTCCGCACCTCCCTCGCGGTGTACCTCGAGATCCTGGGCAGCCAGCCCTACACGATCGTGGGCGACCTCGCCCGCACCCGCCTCCTCGCGCTCCCGGCGGCGCTTCGCGAGGAGGCCCTGCGGAAGGCCCGCAAGGACGGCGCCGCGTTCCTCGCCGCGGGCGACGCGGAGCGCGCGCGCCGGGTGCTCTCTCCCGCCGCGCTCCTCGGGGATCCCGAGGCCCGGGACTTCCTCAGGCTCGCGTACCAGAAGCTCCCGCGCTACGAGATCGTCGCGCTCGCGCCGGAGCTCACGTTCGACACGCTGCCGTCGCTGTGCGGCGACGCCGCCGCGTGCCGGCTCCTCCAGCTCGGGCTCCCGCGCGAGGCCGAGCCCATCGTGCGCGACGCGCGACGCCTCGACTCCCTCGTGGGCTGCCTTCTCGCCGCGCGCCTCGCGGAGGACGCGGACGCGGGCCCCGCGGCTCTCGAGGCCGCCGAGGCGCTCGAGCGCAAGGTTCCGCGCGACTTCGTGCTCGAGCTCGCGCCCGCGTCGATCCGCCGGGGCCTCGCGCCGCGCCCGTTCGACCGGCTCGTGAAGCAGGCCGCCGCGGAGAGCGACGTCCCGCCGGGGCTGCTCTACGCCGTGATGCGGCAGGAATCCCGCTTCGATCACCAGGCGGCCTCCCCGGCGGCCGCGCGCGGCCTCATGCAGCTCACGCTGCCGGCAGCGGGCGAGGCGGCCCGCGAGCTGAACGAGGAGCCGCCCGCCTACATGGATCTCTACGACCCGCTCGTGTCGATCCGTCTGGGGGCGCGGACGCTCCGCTCGTTGCTCGACCGCTTCCAGAACGACGCGCCCTCGGCGGTCGCGGCCTACAACGCCGGCGGCGGACAGACGACGCTGTGGCGCGCGGGCTCGGGCCTGCCCGGTGAGGCCCTTCTCGCCGCGATCAGCTACGGCGAGACCCGCGTCTACTTCCGGAGGGTCCTCGCGAACCGGCTCGTGTACCGCCTCGCCGAGCGGTGAAGTGCCCCGACCCGGAAAAACCAGCGATGACCCCGCAGCGCCCCCCGGGACGTTAGCGCCGGTAGATCACGACCCGCGTTCCGTCGCGGAGCTTCTGCGTCCACTCGGCGATGGCGACGTTGAGCTTTCGCTCCCGCACCGCATCCCGCGCGCGGTCCTTCACGTCGAGGGGAGCGTTCTCGAAGTCGGGGACCTTCTCGAGACCGGCCCGGGCCGCCTCCTCGCGAAACGGGCCGTCGTAGTACTCCTTCACGTCCTGGTCGGTCACCTTCACCTGCGGCGCCAGCCGCTCGCGGGCGTAGGTGTCGAGCGCGATGCCGTGACGGATCCACGTTCTCACCTCGGACTCCTTCACGCCGGCCTCGGCCAGGCGCTCCGCGAGCGGGCGCCCCGTCTCCCGGAGCGTGCGCGCGGCGAGGCTCTGGTAGGCCTCGTCCACGAGCGCGGGCAGCGGATCGAGACCGCCCGTCTGCCGGAGCTGGCGCTCCCTCAGGAGATCCACGACCAGCTCGTCGAGGATGCGGTCCCGGTACGCGCTCTCGGACTCCCCCGCGAGCTTCTCGCGATACCGCAGCCGCACGAGCCTCTCGACCTGGCTCTCGAGCACGATCTCGTCGCCCACCGTCGCGGCAATGCGGTCCAGCACGCGATACGAGGAATCCGGCGGACGACTCACCGGCACCGGCGGCCCGGCGAGCACGAGAGCCACGAGGAAGGGCACCACGGCCATCGCAGGCATGCTAACCGGACGGGCGCGGGTAGGATCCGGCGGTGCCGATTCCCGAAACGCGCCCGCCCGGACGCCTCCTCGTCGTCGCGACGCCCATCGGCAACCTCGACGATCTCTCGGCGCGCGCGCTCACGTCGCTGAAGGAGGCCTCGGCCGTCTACTGCGAGGACACCCGGCGCACGGGCAACCTCTTCGCCCGCTACGGCCTCACCACGCCGCGCCTCTCGTGTCACGAGCACAACGAAGGCCGGCGGACGCCCGAGATCCTGGAACGCCTCGCCGCCGGCGAGACGGTCGCGCTCGTCTCCGACGCGGGCACGCCCGCGATCAGCGACCCGGGGCAGCGTCTCGTCGCGGCCGCGGCCGCCGCGGGCTTCCGCATCGAGCCGATCCCGGGCCCTTCGGCCGTCGTGTCGATCCTCTCCGTCTCGGGCTTCCCCGCGATTCCCTTCACGTTCCTGGGCTTCCCGCCCTCGCGGCGGGGAGAGAGAGACCGCTGGTACGCCGCGCACGCCGCGCGCCCCGACACGCTCGTGCTCTTCGAGTCGCCGTTCCGGATCGTGGAGTCGCTGCTCGCGCTGGCCGAGAGCTGGGGCGATCGGCGCGTCGCCGTGGGCCGGGAGCTCACCAAGGCTCACGAAGAGGTGCTCCGCGGAACGGCGAGAAGCGTGTCGGCGACGCTCGCGGCCCGCCCGGGAATCAAGGGGGAGCTCGTGCTCGCGGTGCACGGTCCCGAGGAATGACGCCGGGTCTCGCGGCTCCGCGCGTTCCGCGCTCCGCACCGGGCCCGCTCGTCTCGGTGAAGGACCTCGTCAAGGAGTTCCG
>JAEUQS010000682.1 GCA_016789625.1 Acidobacteriota bacterium
AGCGTTCACTCTGAGCCAGGATCAAACTCTCCAGTTTTTACTCTTGAGAATATTGATAGCTCTATGGATCCCCGGCCCGAAGGCCGAGGGTTGCGTGGTTCGCGTCGAACCACGACTTGTTGGGATACGGCTGGGCCGTACCCCGGGAGTCCATGACCGGGAGGTCATGTTCTCGCTCAAAGGATTCACGTCTGGTCTGTGTTAATTCAGACCGCTCTTCGCACCTCGCGGTGCGTCGAGCGCTGTCTCTGTTCAGTTTTCAAGGAGCCCGTTTGCCGTCCAGCGGCGGGGCGCGAATCTTCTCAGCGGAACCTGTTTTCGTCAAGCCTTTTTTTGCGTGACGTTCACATTTTCTTCGCTCCCCTCGGCTCCCGGTTTTGATCGGCGGAGACAAAAATACCAAGCCCACGCCGAAGCGGGGACCGGTGCTCTTGAGCTTTCGCTGGGATGCAACCGAATGCGGAGGAGTGATTCGCGGCTTGAAAGATCGAACCGGCCGACTGCCGGGGCGCGAAAGATAGGTCAGGAGCCCTCGAGTGTCAAGGGGTTTTTCTCGACGGGTTCCGGGATTCCGCAGGATGCACTCGTCGAAGCCGAGCCGGGGGACCCGGACGCGGGCGCCCGGAAGGCTCAACCGAGCCGTGCGGGAGCGGTCCGGAGCTTCCGCTGGCCTCTCCCACAAGGTGAGGAGCACCGTCGCAATCCCGTTCGTTTTGATTTGGTGGTGCGAAGGTAAGGGCTCCGGTTTTGCGGCTCAATCCCTCCAAAGTGGGATTTCTCGGCCAGGATCCGCGCCCGGACCGCTGTCAACCGCGGTTTAGGGGCCTCACGGCGCGCCCCCGGACCTCGAACCCACCCCGGAGAACGAAGGCGACGGCCTGCGGATAGAGCCGGTGCTCCACCGCCAGGATGCGGGCCGCGAGCGCGCCGGCATCGTCGCCGGGCTCCACGGGGACGGCCTCCTGGGCCACGATGGGTCCTTCATCCACCCCTTCGGTCACGAAGTGAACCGTGGCGCCCGACAGCTTCACGCCGTGGCGGAGCGCCTGCGCCTGCGGCTCGAGCCCCGGGAACGCGGGCAGCAGCGAGGGGTGGATGTTGAGGATGCCGAACGGCCGGAGGGCCACGAAGGAGGGCGAAAGCAGCCGCATGTAGCCCGCGAGGCACACGAGGTCGACTCCCGCTCCCCGAAGCGCTCCGTCGATCGCCATCTCGTGCGCTTCGCGGCTGGAAAAGTCCTTCCGAGGGAGCGCGACGGCGGGGATTCCGCGCTCCCGGGCGCGGTCGAGGCCCGGAGCGCCGGAGACGTCGGAGAGAACGATCGCGATCGTAGCCGGAACGCGCCCGTCGTCGCAGGCCGCCGCGAGCGCCTCGAAGTTGGACCCGCGCCCCGACAGGAGGACTCCGAGACGGGCGGGGAGGGGAACGCGAGGCGAGGCCGCCCGATGGACCAGCGGAGCTTTGCTCCCTCCCCCGCCCTGGCTCACGCGAGGTGGACCTTGCGGCTCCCCCGCGAGACGCGCCCGATCTCGGTGCAGGCTTCGCCCGCCTCCCGGAGCAGGGCCTTTACCTCGTCGGCATGGGCCGCGGGCACGAAGAGAACCATCCCGATCCCGCAGTTGAAGACCCTCAGCATCTCGTCGCGCGCGATCGCGCCCTCCTTCGCGAGGAGCCGGAAGAGCGGGGGCCAGGTCCAAGCCGAAGGATCGATCGTCGCGTCGAGACCCTCGGGCAGAACGCGCGGCAGGTTGTCGGGGAAGCCCCCGCCGGTGATGTGCGAGAGGGCCGACAGGAGTCCTCTCTCGACGAGCGGGAGCACGGGGCCGAGGTAGCTACGGTGCACCGCCAGGAGCGCCTCGGCGACGGTGGGACCCGGGAGATCGGGCGCGGTGGCGAGCCCCGGCAGCGGATCCTGCGGGCCGAGCCCCAGCCTCTCGAAGAGGACCTTTCTCGCCAGCGAATAGCCGTTGGTGTGGAGGCCCGAGGACGCGAGGCCGAACAGGAGGTCCCCGTCGGCCACGCGTTCCCCGGTGAGGAGCTTCGGACGGTCCACGACGCCGACGATCGTCCCGGCCAGGTCGTAGTCGCCCTCGGCGTACATGCCGGGCATCTCGGCGGTCTCGCCGCCGAGGAGGGCGCAGCCGTTCTGGCGGCAGGCGGTGGCGATGCCGCCGACGACCTGGCCGACGAGCTCCTCGTCCATGCGGGCGAGGGCGATGTAGTCGAGAAAGAAGAGCGGGCGCGCCCCCTGGACGAGGATGTCGTTCACGCAGTGATTGACGATGTCCTGCCCCACGGTGTCGTGCCGCCCCGCGAGGATCGCGACCCGCAGCTTCGTGCCCACCCCGTCGGCCGACGCGACGAGGAGGGGATCCTCCATCCCGCCGAAGTCGGGCCGGAAGAGACCGCCGAAGCCCCCGACGTCGCCGACCACCCCTTTCGTGAACGTGGACCGGATGGCGTCCCGGGCCCGGGCGACGGCCGACATCTTGGCGTCGATGTCGACGCCGGAATCGCGATAAGAGAGAGGCTTCATGCGCCGCGGATCCTAACCCCGGCGCCAGCGGCCGGCGGCTTCCTCGCGGGTCAGCGGAAGGGCGATGAGCTTGTCCTGCGAGGTCTCCCCCCTCACGACCCGAACGTCCCGCGCCGGCACTCCGAATCGCGTGGCGAGGAGCGAGCAGACCTCGTCGTTGGCCTTGCCCCGCTCGGGCGGCGCCCGGACCGCGAGCTTGACCGCTCCCTGGTGAAGCCCCATCACGCGGGAACGCGAGGCTCCCGGCGAGACCCGGGCTCTCAGCACGACACCGCCCTCCGCCTCACGCAGCTCCGGCACCTCGAGAACCTCGGTCGGGTCCTGTCCGGCTGGCGGCCGCGCCCGGGAGACGGGCGGCCGCGCCCGGGAGACGGTCGGCCGCGACCGGGAGACGGTCGGCCGCGACCGCGGCTTCACGCCCCGGGGACGACCAGCGCGGCCTGAAGGGCCTCCGCGGTTTCTCCGTCAGGCTCCGCCTCCGCTTCGTCGGGCGCTCCGAACGGCAGCGAGAAGAGGGACGGCTGCTCGATCACCGGCATCAGAGGCACGGGATAGCGCCCGGAGAAGCAGGCCGCGCAGGCCTCGTGCTCCCCGCGTCCGAAGGCCTGGAGCATGCCCTCGAGCGAGAGGTAGCCGAGCGAATCGGCCTCGATGAAGCGCCGGATCCCCTCGAGATCGTGCGTCGCGGCGATGAGCTCCTTGCGGCGGGGCGTGTCGATTCCGTAGTGACACGGGTGCTCGGTGGGCGGCGAGGAGATGCGCATGTGCACCTCGGAGGCGCCCGCCGCGCGGATCATCCCGACGATCTTCTTCGAGGTCGTGCCGCGAACGATCGAGTCGTCGATGAGGACGACGCGCTTTCCACCCACCACCGAGCGCACCGCGTTGAGCTTCACCTTGACCCCGAAATGGCGGATCGCCTGTCGCGGCTCGATGAACGTGCGCCCCACGTAGTGGTTTCGCACCAGCCCCATGCCGTAGGTGATCCCGCTCTCCTCGGCATAGCCCAGCGCGGCGAAGACGCCGGAGTCCGGCACGGGCACGACCACGTCGGCCGCGACGGGGAACTCCCGCGCGAGCCGGCGTCCGAACTGGCGGCGCGAATCGGCCACGACCCGGCCGAAGACGGCGGAGTCCGGCCGGGCGAAGTAGACGTGCTCGAACACGCAGAACGCCGTTCGCCGGCCCATCGCGAACGAGCTCGACGCGATGCCGCCCGCGTCCAGGACGACGATCTCCCCGGGCTCGACGTCGCGGACGGGCTCCGCGTCGATGAGGTCGAACGCGCAGGTCTCCGAGGCCACCACCCAGGCGTCTCCGAGGCGCCCCAGCGTGAGCGGCCGGATCCCCTGCGGGTCCCGCACCGCGATGACCTTCTCGCGCGAGAGGATCACGAGCGAATACGCGCCCCGCACCTGCTGGAGCGCGTCCTCGAGCGCGTGGACGACGTCGGGGGCCTTCGAGCGCGCCATGAGGTGGAGGAAGACCTCGGTGTCCGAGGTCGTGGTGAAGATGGAGCCCTCGGCCTCCAGCTCGTCGCGAAGCTCGGCGGCGTTCACGAGGTTCCCGTTGTGGGCGATGGCGAGGGGCCCCTTGTTCGTCATGTTGACGATGGGCTGCGCGTTCTCGAGGAGCGAATCGCCCGTCGTCGAGTAGCGCACGTGCCCCACGGCGGAACGGCCCGGAAGCCTGCGCAGGCGCGCCTCGTCGAAGAGATCGGCGACGTACCCCATCCCCTTCTCGGTCTTGATGCGGGTGCCGTCCCACGAGACGATCCCGGCCGATTCCTGCCCGCGGTGCTGCAGCGCGTAGAGGCCGAGGTACGTGAGGTTCGCGGCGTCGGGGTGCCCGTAGATTCCGAAAACCCCGCACTCGTCGTGGAACTTGTCGTCGTTCCGAGCCATCTTGCGGGGCAGTCTATCCGACGGATTTGTCCTCGGGAGCCCCGGCCCGAAAGAGAAACGCCCGGGCGCTCGTGAGAGCGCCCGGGCGGGGGTCATTCCGAAGAGAGGTCTAGAACTCGACGCGCGCGCCGACCTGGTAGTTGCGGGGACGCTGGAAGGTGAGGGGCTGCTTGAGGGTCGCGGGAGCCTCGACCGTGCCGCCGTACGTGAGGGCGGCTTCCTTGTCGAGGGCGTTGAAGACGGAGCCGATGATGGAGAGGCCGACGGGGCCGATGCGGAACTGCTTCTCGAGGTTGAGGTCGAGAACGTGGAGGCTCTCCGTGCGGTTCGAGCCGCGGGGCTCGACGAACACGGCGCCCCAGATGGGATCCGTGGACGTGATGTTGTACGGAAGGCCGGTGCGGAAGCGGTAGTTCACGCCGAGCTGCGTCTCGATGAACGGGATCTGGTACGCGGCGAAGATCTTGACCTGGTGCCGCGCGTCCGCCGTGAGGTAGCCGTAGCGGTTCACGAAGTTCTCGGGGTTGTGGTCGAAGTCCACGCCCGCGTACTGGCCGGCCGAGGAATCGATCGAGCCCTTGCTCTTGGAGTACACGTAGCTCGCGTTCACGAGCCCGCGGGAGAAGCGGTGGGAGGCCTCGAGGATGAAGCCGCTGTAGTCGTACTTGAGGACGTCGAGACCGCCGGGCCTGTTGGTGATGACGAAGACGTCGCCGTTGTCGTCGAGGGCGGAGTCCTCGTAGATGTCGTGCGCCTTCTTGTAGACGTAGGTGAAGGACGCGCGGGTGTTGCGGAAGAGCTCGCGCTCGAACGCGAAGTTGATCTGCTCTTCGTAGGTGGGCTTGAGGTCCGGGTCGACGACGTTGAAGCCGTTCGCCGTTCCACCCGTCGCGTTGAAGAGGTTCCAGCGCTGCTGGGTGGTGGACCAGCGGTACGTGCGGGCGATGGCCGACACCGTGCCGGTCTGCAGCACGCGCACGAGCGTCAGGCCGGGCTCGTCGTAGAACCAGCCGTAGCTGCCGCGGACGACGTTCTTGCCGTCGCCGAGGAGGTCGTAGGCCACGGAGGCGCGGGGCTGCACCTTCTTGAAGTCGATGACCTCGACGCCCTCGGTGTTTTCCTGGATGGAGTTGTCGTAGCGGAGGCCGAGGTTGAGGGTCAGCTGCGTGTTGGGGCGCCACTGGTCCTGGATGTAGCCGGAGAGCGACGTTCCCGAGCGGGCGGTCACGCCCTGGCTCTCCGTGACGTTCTGCTGGAACGGGATCCTGTTGCCCTGAGCGTCGAATCCGTTGAACGTGAAGGTCGCGCCGCAGCGCAGGCCCGCGGGGCAGAAGGACGGATCGGTCGGGCCGCCCGTGTTGTAGACGAGCCGGTCACCGGAGGTCTTGTCGTAGTCGGCGCCGGCCTTGAGCTGGTGGTTGCCGAGCGCGCCGCTCAGGAAATACGTGGCGCTGCCGCCGAAGAGCGTGCGGGGGCGGTCCGAATCATCGTACGTGGGCGAGCTGTCGTAGCGCACGTTGGTGAGGCGGTCGACCCAGCGGGAGATCGTGAGGTCGCCGCTCGCCGGCTGCACCGTGAGGAAGTTGCCGACGCGTCCGGCGGAGGCCTCGAGCATGAGGTTCTGCCCGGCGACGGCGTTGAGCTTGCCCTTGTACAGAGCGCCGCCCTGCTCCTGCGTCTGAGCGGCCTCGGGCCGCGTCAGCACGGAGTTCTCCTGGTTGGAGATGTCGGCGGTCGAGTTCTGGTAGTTGAAGAAGCCCGTGACGCTCGGCGACAGCGTGAACGAGAGCTTGACGCCGTAGTTGTCGCCGTCGAACTTGCGGACCGGGGCATTGGGGTTGGCCGCGAGGATGGCCGCGTTCGTGGTCGTGGGCTGCGTCTCGGTGATGGGCTTCTGGTAGTTGCCGAAGAACCAGATGCGGTCCTTCCAAACCGGGCCGCCGAGGGTGGCGGACACGTCCATGTTCTTCGTGGAGGTCGCCTTGGGGTTGAAGAAGTCGCCCGTCTCGGAGAATTTGTTCGACGAGTAGCGCCCGTCGACGGAACCCGAGAACTCGTTGCCGCCGGACTTCGTCACGACGTTCACGATCGCGCCCGTGGCCCGTCCGAACTGCGCCTCGAACGAGGACGTCTGCACGGAGACCTCCTGGATCGAGTCGAAGTTGAGGTTGTAGGAGAACGTGTGCGTCACGGGATCGGTGGTGTTGATGCCGTCGATCGTGAAGCTGTTCTGCTGGGAATTCGAGCCGAGAGAGCTCGTGTTCCCGGTGCCCACGACGCCGGGGCTGTGCTGGAGCACGTTCAGGTAGTCGCGGCCGGCCGAGCCGACGGTGGCTTTCCTGAGGTAGTCCGCATCGAAGCTGGCCTGGGTGTTCGTGCGGGTGATGTCGACGACCGGCGTCTCACCGGTCACGACCACCTCGGCGCCGACTGCGGTGAGCCTGAGCGTCGCGTTGACCTGCGTGTCGTTGCCGACGCTGATCGCGAAGCCCTGCTTCTCTGCGGTCGTGAAGCCCGAGAGAGCGAAGACCGACTTGTACTTGTCGCCGGGCGGGACGTTGGGGACGAGATAGGTCCCGTCACCCTTCGTGACCGCGGTGCGCTGGCCCTGAAGGAACGGGCCGCTCACGGTCACGGAGACGCCCGGAAGGGGCTGGCCCGTGTCGTCGACGACCTTGCCGGAGATGGTGCCCGTGAGCTCCGCGAGCGCCGGGGATACCGTCAGCGTCGAGAGAGCGATCAGGGCGGATGCGAACAGACCTCTCAGAAGGCCCCTGGGGTGGTGCTTCATCTTCTGCCTCCGAAATGTAGCGGTTGTGGTTCTGCCACGCGCATTCCGGTCACGTTCTTGTGGCCGTATGCCGGGCCATGGATCGTTGGATCGTGCGCAAACGGGCGACGTGTGCTGTTGTGCCTCGAACCTCCTTCAGCCCTCCTTCTAGTGCAAGGTCCCGGCCAGGGACGAAGGCCCCGGTCCCGGTGCCGAGTGAGGTGACTTCAAACCCTTTGTTCATCGAGGTTTGGGCCGCACCCGCGATCCTGGAAGAGGATCCAGCCAACCGTGCGACGAGCGGCCTCGAAACCCAGACGTTCGATCTCTTGGATTCACGTCCGTAAACCTCGGCCACGGCGGGCGCCTACCGAGACGCAGAGGCGCAATCGGCGCCGCAGAGCGCCTCGGACCGGACGGTGGGGCGCGCCCGAACGGAGGTCCACCTCGCAAGGAAGCGGACCATCGCGCCTCAGGCGGCTCCGAAAACGAGAAGGGCCCGGACG
>JAEUQS010000720.1 GCA_016789625.1 Acidobacteriota bacterium
GACGCCATGTTCGTCGCCTGAAGCCGTCTTCCTACAATGGGCCCCGTGGCATCCAGAGAAGAGAGCGTCGAGAGCGTCGAGCGGGTCGGGGTCCTGGGTCTCGTGCTGCGGCTCGTGTGGCTCGCCCTCGTCGTCGGCGTCCCGTTCCTGGGCGTCTGGACGGCTTCCTCGCTCGCCGCGTACCGCAACGGCCCGGTCTGGCTCGTGTGCCTCGCGGGGCTCCTTCTCTTTCCGGTGCTCCCGCTGATCTGGGACGCGCGGGCGACGACGAAAAGGCGGAGCAACCCGAATGGCCCGAGGCCTTCGCTCGGATTCTTCGAGCGCGTCGTGCTGAGGACGCTCTTTCTCAACGTCGCCTTCCTCGCGGTTCTCGTCGCCGCGGCTCCGGCCGGAGCGTTCGCGGCGCTCCAGACACGCGGGGACTGGTTCCTCGAAGACCGCGAGGGACCCGTCGTCGAACGGTTGAGGTCCACGCTGTTCGACATCGCGGGCGGACTCGAGGGCCTCTACAAGAAGACGCGCAAGAACAGATACGTCGAGTCGATCGACCCGGCCTCCCGCGACGTGTCCGGACCCGAGCCCGCGCCGCGCCGCGCGGAGTCGACGATCCCGCGCTCCGCGACGGTTCCCGCGATCCCCACGGTACCTACGGGCTCCACAGCTTCCGGTCCACAGTCGACGCCGACTCCTCACACAGTGCCGGCTCGCACAGAGCTGCCGTTCGCGAGCGCACACTGGCCGCTCGCCCCCGCGCTCCACCCGCTCGTCAGCTCCCTCCCTGTGAGCGCCGAGACCTCCATCGAGAGCGTGGCCCGATACCTCGCTTCGAACGAGCGGGACCCCTGGATGCGCATCAAGGCCCTTCACGACTACGTCGCCGACCGGGTCGCCTACGACGTCCCGGCCTACCGGTCGGGCAGCTTTCCGCCGCAGGATCCCGAGTCGGTGTTCCGCAGCCGCCTCGCGGTGTGCGCGGGCTACGCCCAGCTCCTCGCCGCGCTGGCGAAGGCCGCGGGCGAGGAGGTCGTCGTCGTCACCGGGGACGCGCGGCTCGAAAGCTCCGGAGTCACCGGAGAGGGCCATGCGTGGAACGCCGCCCGCATCGAGGGCCAATGGGTGCTCCTCGACGCCACGTGGAACGCGGGCAGCATCTCGGAGAGGGGCTTCGACAAGAAATACGGAACGGCCTACCTCTTCGTGCCCCCGGAGGTGATCGGGGTGACCCACTTCCCGGAAGACGAGGCCTGGCAGCTCCGGGACGCTCCCCTCTCGCGCGGGGAGTTCTTCCGCCAGCCCGTGCTGCGCGCCGGGTTCTTCTCCGCGGGCCTCGCGCTCCTCTCGCCCACGAGATCGCAGATCGACGCCGAGAGGGAGGTCGTGCTCCGTGTCGCAAACCCGCTCGGCAGATCGCTTCTCGTGAACGTCGTGCCCGAAGCCGGGGGCGGCAAGACGCAGTGCTCGGTATCGCCGGGCCGCGAGAGCGTCGTCACCTGCGCGCTGCCCTCGCGCGGGCGTTTCGTGGTGAAGATCTTCGCGTCGGGCGATTCGCGGGCCTGGCACCCGCTCGTGGGGGAGCTTTCCGTCCATGGCGGGTGACCGCCCCCGGGCTCCCGAACACATCGTCTGGAAGAAGAAGGCGCCCCGCCCGAAGCCCGAGGGCGGCGAACCTCCGCGCTTCGCCCGCCACACGACCTTCCTCGTGGTGGCCGGCCTCGTCGTGGTGCTCTTCGGCGCCTGGATCGCGACGCCCCGCGGAAAGCGGTCCGGCTCCCTCGCCGCCAAGGGAGTCCGCCCGATCGCGCTTCCGGAGGGCTCGCGCGCGACGGCCCTCGCCGCCGGCCGGGACGGTCTGTGGGTCGCCCTCGAGGGACCGTCCGCGTTCCTCCACGTCTCGTACAAGCCTCCGCACGCGGTGCTCGCGCGGGTCGACCTGGACATTCCGAACCCGAACCTCAAGGGCCTCGCCGTGGCTCCGGACGGCTCCGTGTGGGCCACCCTCGAGGCCGCCAACAAGATCGTGAAGCTGGAGGCCGCGTGGCCTCACGCGACGACGGTTTTCGACGTTCCGCAGAAGCGGGCGCTGCCGGGCCACATCGCCGCCGGCTCCGACGGAGGGATGTGGTTCGCGCAGCAGGGGATCCCCCGCCTCGGCCGCATCGGCAGCTCGCGTCCGCACGCGCTGACCGAGACGCTCCTGCCGGGCACGGGCAAGCTGCCCTACGCGAACCGCGCGACATACGGCATCGCGAGCGCGCCCGACGGGCTCCTCTGGTTCACCCGCGAGTTCCGGCGCGAGCTCTGTTCGTTCCGGCCGGGCGCGCTCGAGGAGATCCGTTGCCGGGCGCTCGCTCTGCCGCGGGGAACGCTCCCGCGCGACGTCGCCATCTCGCCCGACGGGCGGGTGTTCTTCACGCTCTCGACGCTCCACGTCGGGGTCTGGGAGCCCGCCACGGGACTTCGGGTCCTGCCGGTCGCGACGACCATCGGCGGCGCCGTCGCGATGACCGCGAGCGCCTCGGGGTCCGTCTACGTGACGGGCCTCCGCGAGATCTTCCAGATCGAGTCACGGGATCCCGGCAACATCCGGGCGCTGACGCTTCCGACGCCTTTTTCGAGACCCACGGCTCTGGCCGTCGCGCCCGACGGCGCGCTCTACTTCGTGGACGGCTCCGGGGTCACTTTGGGCCGTTTCGAGCCGGAGGGGATGAAACCGCCGGGCTGAGATCATCGAAGAGAAGAGAAGAAAGAGGTCCGATGAAACGCTTCCTTGGTCTCGTCTCCCGAATCGCCCTGACGGTCCTGGTCGCCGCGACGTCCTTTCGCTCGATGGCCGAGCCGCCGAAGCCGAAGCCCGCGGCCCGGCTCGCGTCGTTCGCGGGCGGCTGCTTCTGGTGCATGGAGGGGCCGTTCGACAAGCTCGACGGCGTTCTGTCCACGACCTCCGGGTACACGGGCGGCAAGACGAAAGACCCCACGTACGAGGAGGTCTCCTCCGGCACGACCGGCCACGCCGAGGCCGTCCAGATCGCCTACGACCCCACGAAGATCGCCTACGAGAAGCTCCTCGAGGTCTTCTGGCACAACATCGATCCGGTCTCGCCGAACGGCCAGTTCTGCGATCGAGGCAACCAGTACCGTCCCGGGGTCTTCGTGCACGACGCCGAGCAGCGCAAGGCCGCCGAAGCCTCGCGCGCGGCGCTCGAGAAGAGCGGGCGCTTCGGCGCGAAGATCCCGGTCGAGATCACCGACGCCACCACGTTCTACGCGGCGGAGGAGTACCACCAGAACTACTACGAGAAGAACCCGATCCGCTACAAGTTCTACCGCTCCCGCTGCGGGCGCGACGATCGCCTGAAGGAGCTCTGGGGCGATCCCGCGAAGCACTGACGAAAAAAGCCCGCCTGGCGGCGGGCTTCGGACGAGCGCATTCCTTGGCCCGGAAAAACCGGCGATTGGCTCGGAGGGGTGCGTAGCCCGGCACGGGCGGAGCGACGCGGCGTTCGGGGGCACCGGTCATGGTGCCCCCGGGCAAAACTCAGTACGCCTTGAGGTACTGGTCGACCTCCCACGGGTGGACCCGGGTGATGTACGTCTGCCACTCCTGCCGCTTCGCCGCGACGAAGTGCGTGAGGATGTGGTCCCCGAGCGCGTTCTTGAGGAGATCGTCCTTCTCGAGACAGT
>JAEUQS010000783.1 GCA_016789625.1 Acidobacteriota bacterium
GAACCGGAGCGAAGCGGCCGGACGCAGGCGACACCGCGAAAGAACCAGCGATTGGCTCGGAGGGGTTTGGGGGAACCGGAGCGAAGCGGAGGTCGCCGTCAATCGCGAAGCGATTGCGGCAACCGGCCGGACGCAGATCACACCCCGAAAAAAGCAGCGATTGGCTCGGAGGGGTTTGGGGAACCGAAGCGATACCCCGAAAAAATCAGCGATTGGCTCGGAGGGGGTCTGGGGGAACCGGCCGCCGGTTCCCCCAGGACACTTCAGTACTCGAGGAAGTCGTCGTCGTGCAGCAGCCGGATCCGCGGCTCGTCGAGCGCCGCGACCTGCTCGCGGAGCGCCGCGAGCGTCGGCGGCTTCATGTGGTACACGTTGACGGGCACGTCGGGCGGGAACTTCGCCATCTCCGCGTGCAGGGACGCCGGCGTGAAGTGCCGAGAGATGTCGGCGATGCGGGCCATCTCGTCGGGGAACGAGCACTCCACGAAAACGGCCTTCATGTTCGGCGCGCTCCGCGCCGCCTCCCAGATGGCCTCGGTGGGGCCCGTGTCGCCGGAGAAGACGATGCTCGAGGATTCGTCGGAGATCACGTAGCCGTACGTCGGCACCACGTGCCACACGGGAATCGCCATCGCCGTGAGGCCGTTCACGCGGAACGGCTTTCCCACCTCGATCGCGCGGAAGTTGAAGACGGGCAGAAGATGGTTGGGAATCCGTGTGAAGTCGGGCCAGAGCGCGTCGTTGAAGAGATGGCTCTGCAGAGACATCACGACGTCGGCGGGAGCGAGCACCTCGATGGGACCCTCCGCACGGCCGAAGACGTTCTCCACGAGAAACGGCAGAGAGGCCACGTGGTCCATGTGCGAATGCGTGAGCAGGATCGCGCGCACGCGGGCCTGGGCCTCGAGCGAGAGCGACTCGGTGAGTGCGCCCGCGTCCACCGCGACCGTGTCGTCGAGGAGGAACGACGTCTGGCGATGGTGGGGCGTCGAGCCACCGTAGGCCCCAAGCACTCGGATGCGCACAGCCTGCGAATTATGCCGCTCCCCGGCCCCTCCCGGATCCCCGCGTGACGAAAGTCACAGCTGATACTTCGAGCACCGAGCCGAAAGCGCCGGAAACGGAACGAGCCCCCGGGTCGCGAAGTCCCGGGGGCCCCTCCCTGTGTCCTCCCGGCTAGAAGCCGTAGCCGATGTAGAACGTCGACCGGGTTCGCGTGAGGTTGGTCTTGCCGTCCCACTGGCGCGCGAAGTCGACGTTGATCGGGAGGCCCAGGAAGAACACGGTGAACCCGGCGCCGTAGGACGCGCGCGCGTCCTGGAGCCGGTAGTCGTGCCAGAACACGAAGCGCTGGTTCTCGAGCCAGGATCCGCCGATGTCCAGGAAGACCCGCCCGCGCACGCCCTGGATGACGAGGAGAGGCGTCGCCGCGATGTCCACGAGAGGGAAGCGGAACTCGGCGTTCACGTAGAACGCGCGGGTGCCCACGAACGTGCGGTAGTCGTAGCCGCGGAGCGTGTCGAGGCCGCCGAAATAGAAGACGTTCGGGGCGTCGCCGTCGGAGTAGCCGCCGAACCCGCGGAACGCGAGCAGCGTGCGCCGCGAGAGCGGGACGAACTTGCGGGCCTCGAGGGTGGCATCCAGCGAGAGCGTTCCGGAATCCTTCAAGTTGGGGAGATAGCGGAGGCCGGCCACCACGAGCTGGCCGCTGTGCGCCCCGAAGCTCTTGTAACGGGTCGCGTCGTACGAGAACGAGACCCCGGCCGTCGGGACGTTGTCCTCGCGAGCGTCGTAGGTCACGACCTGGTTGCCGTTCGCGTCGAAGGCCGCGAGCGGGACGTCGAGCTTGCGGGACAGGAAGCCCACCTCGAAGCCCACGCGGGTGAAGCGGGTGAGCGGGTAGATGGCGCTCGCCGAGATGCCCGTGTCGCGGGTGAGGCGCCGGTCCCGTGCGATCTCGCCGAATTCGTTGTAGCCGTAATAGAACTGCCGCTGGTCGTAGGCCGTGACGCCGAGCTGGAGCCGGTTCTTCAGGCTGAAGTAGCTGAGCTGGAAGTTCGAGAACGTCGAGACGGAATCGAACACGAAGATGCCGCGCTTGTTCCCGAGGAGATCGGAGAAGTCGAGCCGCACCAGCGAGACGAAAGTCTGGTCGGTGTTGATGCCCGCCTGCGCGCTCGCGTTCTCGAGGAACATCTTGAACTTCGGGCGCGTGGACTTCTCGGGATCGATCGCGACCTCGAGGGCCGGGGAGAACGGCTGGATCGAGTCCTTGGTGATCGCCGCGGCGGGAAGGGCCTTCTCTTCGAGCCGCTTGAGCGGCTTCTTGGCGTCGGAGACGTAGAGCTGGAAGCGGCCGCCCTCGAAGCCCGAGTAGACGACCTTCTCCTGCCCGTCGGGACCGAGATACGCCGCGGGCCCCAGCGCGGCGCCGATGACGTCGGTGTACTGCACGAGGTCGCCGGTGGTGAGGTCCTGCGAGAAGATGTTGAAGATCCCGCCGTTCCGCGAGGACGTGAAGTACAAGCGCTTGCCGTCGGGCGAGAGCGCCGGATCCTGGTCGTTCCCCTCGCCCCAGGTGATCTGCTCGGTCTTCGAGAGGTCGGCGAGTGCCACCCGCACGATCTTCGAGCTGCCGTTCAGGATCTTCTCGTAGTAGATGTACTTGCCGTCCTGGGAGAAGACCGGCCCGCGATCGTAGGCGTCGTCGTTGGTGATGTTGCGGGTCGCCCTGGTCGCGAGGTCGAGGAGAAACAGGTCGCGCGAGTTCTGCTCGACTCCCGAGAAGACGATCTGCTTGCCGTCGGGGGAGAAGGAGGGCGAGAGCGGGATGTCGGGCGAAACCGGGATGCGCTCGAGGAGCCCCCCGCCGCGGACGGAGAAGATGAGGAGCTTTCGGCCGCGCTCGTGCCGGCCGAAGACGGCGATGCGGTCTCCGTCGGGAGCGAACGAGAGATCCCGGCCGGACTCGGGGCCGGTCGTGAGGTACTGCGCGGAGATGTACTCGTAGCGGGTGGTGCGGCCGGGCGAGATGTTCTTGTAGAGCCGCCGGGTCTTGGCCGAGACGAGCGCGATGTCGACGTCTTCCTTGAACGTCGTGAGCGTGGCGACGAAATCCCCCGAAGGCGAGGGCGCGGCGCCGATCTCGTAGGACGGGCGCTCGTAGGGGCCCACCCGGAAGCGCTCGCCGAAGTCGTTCGCCTCGCCCTTGACGGCGAGGAGCGGCAGGTACTTCTTGCGGAGGTAGCGGCGGAAGCGCTGGTCGAAGTCGTCGGGGTCCACGTCGAAGGTGCGCTTGAGCGCCTGCGAGACGTCCCGCCCGAAGAACGAGCGGAACTCGAACACGAAGTCGCGCACGGCATCCCTGCCCCATTCGGCCTCGATGAAGTCGAACACGGCGTGGCCGAAGCGGTACGCCGAGTAGCCCTCGATCTGGACCTTCGTGATGGGCGGGATCTGGTCGGAGTTCACCGCGTCGCGGATGAACATCCGGTCCTTCTCGTCCTCGTCGTTGGCGAAATAGGAGGCCATGCCCTCCATGAACCAGGTGGGGCCGCCGCCGAAGATGGCCCGTGAGAGCCGTCCGCCGTACAGGATCTCGTACTGGAAGATGTGCGTCAGCTCGTGCTGGATCAGGTTCTGCAGCTTCTCGTCGGGCGAGTCGATGGGGAGGACCATGCGCTGCCGCACGGGCTCCGCGAACGCCCCGACGCCCTCGGGGATGAAGTTCAGGATGACGTTGTTCTGCTCGAACTCCGAATGCGTCGTGTAATAGATGAGGGGGATCGGCTTGGCGACGTTGAAGTTGAGCCGGCGGGAGAGCTCGTCGTAGGACGACTCGGCCATCGAGACGACCTTCGGGAGCGCGTTCTTGCCGCGGGAGTAGTAATAGACCTCGAAGTGCGTCGACTGGTACTTGAGCCAGTCGAACTTGTCGTAGACGACCTTGTTGGCGCCCTGGGCCTCGAGCCGTTGCCCGGTCAGCGCGGCCGCGAGAGCGAGGGCCAGAGCCAGGGGCTGGAGCCACAGGCGCAGCGGGCGCCGGTGCGGCCTCACGAGCTGGGTGCGGTCAGTTGAAGACATAGCGGCTCGCTTCCCTCTCGCGCACGACGAACAGACCGAGCAGCTGGCTCTCGAGCGAGAAGAGGTTCTCGAAGAGGCCCACGAGCTCGTTGGCCGCCTTGCGTGGCTTTTCCTTCTTGTCGCGGAAGTTCTCCTGGAACAGCCGGCCGCCCGTGCGGCCGTCGATGGCGATCACCGTGACGTCGAACGTGTAGCCCGTGGACTCCACGAGGACCTGCCGGTAGTACTCGCGGCCGTCGATCTTGCTGATGTACGGCTCGGCGCGGTAGCCGGAGGTGTCCTCGATCTTGAAGTCGATGACGCCGCTCAGGATGATGTCGGTCCCCGTCCTCTGGCCGACTCCCTTCCAGAAGTCCGCGGAGTTCTCGGCGAGGTCTTTCAAGACGAGCGTCGGGAGCTTCACGTCGGCCGGCATCGTCACGACGGTCATCTTCGTGCGCTTGCCGAGCTGCTTCCCCATGTACCGACGGAACTCCGTGTCGAGATCCAGATCTTTGTAGCGTGAGGCGTCTTTTCTCTCCGAGAGGCGGGACGCCACGACGAAGGGCGCGAGCGCGATCCGCTCCCGTCCGGTGACGGCCAGCTTGGGCCGCAGCGGCAGCTTCAGGCGCACCTCTTCGCTGCCGGCGTGGAGCACCGGCGGCGCGAGGAGCAAAGCCACGAGGAACGGGGCGACGAAACGGGCTCGATTCATGGAGCGCTCCCCTTCTGGGTCGCCTCAGCGGGGAGGCGCTGTGGGCGTCGGCGTGGGGGTGGGAGAGGGCGATGCGGGCGCGGCACCCGGTGCACCCGGTACGGCCGGCGACAGCGCCGG
>JAEUQS010000885.1 GCA_016789625.1 Acidobacteriota bacterium
CCAGCCCCGGATAAGCCAGCGATCGCCCCGCCGGGGGTGTCTGAGGGGGGCGGCGCAGGAGCCATGCCCGGCCCCGGATAAGCCAGCGATCGCCCCGCCGGGGGTGTCTGAGGGGGGCGGCGCAGGAGCCCCCCTCAGGACGGTTCAGAACCCCTCTGCGATCCAGATGTTGCCGGCCGTCTCGGCCAGCTCGTAGACGATGGCCTGGCCATCCGGCGAGAACGCCGGGTAGCGGAGGTAAACGCCGCGGCGTTCGTTGCTCGTCACGAACCGCCGCTCGCGGGTCCGGTGCTTCACCCATTCCACGTTCCAGAGTCCGTCCCGGAAGCTCGCGAACGCGATGCGCTCGCCGTCGGGCGAGAACGTGTGCGGCCAGCTCTGGCCCGCGGCCTCGGTGAGGGTCGTGATCTTCCCTCCCGAGACCGGGAGGATCCCCACCTGCACGTGATCGCCGTGCTTGAGCTCCACAGCGAGAAGCTTTCCGTCGGGTGAGAACGCCGGATAGCCGGCGAGCTCCTTCTCGAACGTGAGCTGCGTCGCCGCGCCGCCGCCGAGACCCGTCACATAGACGTTGATGGCGCCGTCCGCTCCGCGAGCGTGGTAGGCGATCGTCCTGCCGTCGGGCGAGAGGCGGGCGTACTCCATTCCCTCGCCGGGATCGAAGAGGATCGTCTCGTCGACCCCCCGCGGGGACGGCTCGGGAGCCGTGGCAGAAACCGGGGCCGGTGAGAAGTCGAGCCCGAGCGACAGGAGCGCGAAGTGGCCGCGGCGGTTCGAGAGGAACGCGACGCGGTCGCTGCCGGGGAACCAGCTCGCGCTCTCGTCCACGCTGGGGTCGCTCGTGAGCGGCCGCGCAACCTTGCCGTCCCTCGAGAGCAGCCACACGTCGCGGTTGGCGCCCGACCAGGACTTGTCGTACACGATCCACTTGCCGTCGGGGGAGACGAGCGGGCGACTGTTGCGCCCCGACTCGTTCGTGAGCGCCTTGGGAGGCCCGGTGGGGGCTCCGGTGCGCGGATCGAGCGGAACCGTCCAGAGGTTGCTCACGAGCCGCAGCGCCGAGTACGCCACCAGCCGCCCCGGACGGTCCAGGGCCAGATGCCGCGCGACGCCCTGCCCGAGGCCAC
This sequence comes from Acidobacteriota bacterium, assembly GCA_016789625.1. GTDB lineage: Bacteria > Acidobacteriota > Thermoanaerobaculia > UBA5066 > UBA5066 > JAEUQS01. Next base: position 1,128 of record JAEUQS010000885.1, read on the forward strand.
CCACGGTCTCGAGGTCTCCCGGCCCCGCGACCTCCTGGCCCTGCGTGAGGCGCAGCTTCTTCATCTCGTACGCACCAGACCTCGACACCGACGAGAAGTAGACGGAAGAGCCGTCGGGCGAGACCACCGGCTCGAAGGCGTAGCGCAGGCCCGAAACGAGCCGCCTCAGCTTCTTCGTGGGGAGATCGATCGACCAGATCTCCGAGGTCCTGCGGTCGTAGACGATGAACAAAATCTGCAGGCCGTTCGGCGTGTACGTGGGGCTGCCGTGGCCGCCCGCCGGCCGTCCCCGCTCGGTGAGCGGGCGGGGCTCTCCCCCGGCGAGATCGGCCATGTAGAGCGTGGACGTGCTCTGCGGCTGCGCGTTCGGACCGAAGTCGACGAGCGGCTCGGACTGGAACACCAGGGTCTTGCCGTCGGGCGAGAACGCGGGCTTGGAGCCCATCTTCGAAACGCGCCGGGCCGGGCCGCCGGACGCGGGCATCACGAAGATGCCGCCCTTGGCCCCCGAGTGATACGCGATGAGCTCGCCGTCCGGAGACCACGTGGGCTGCAGGTTGTCCTCCCCGTCGGAGGTGAGCGCCCGCTCGTCGCCCGCGCGGTCGAGCTGCTTGAGATAGATCTCGAAGCGGCCGCTGCGATCGGAGGAGAAGGCCAGCGCCTTGCCGTTCGGCGAGAAGCTGGGGTTGAGATCCAGCCCGTTCGAAAGAGTCAGCTGGCGGACCTGGAACGTGGGAACGGGTGTCGCCTGCGTGGCGGGCGGCGCCGCAGGCTCTTTGCGACAGCCCGCGACCAGCCCGAGCAAGGCGAGAGCCGTCGGCAGGATCCGCGCCCGCGATCCGAACCTCATCGTGACCTAGTAGTGTAG
>JAEUQS010000879.1 GCA_016789625.1 Acidobacteriota bacterium
CTCGAGTTCAAGCCGCGCGCGGCCGACGCGCTCGGCAACTACCACGGCGCGGTCGTGCCTTTTGCCACGGTCATCGACCAGCGAACGCAGGACGGCTCGCTTCGCGTGGGTGTTTCGCACAAGGCGCTGAACCCCACGCCACCGGTCCAGGAGTCCCTCCAGGCCTTCCGAGGCACGGCATCCGCCCAGGCCGGGCCCAGCCGGTTGCCGTTCGATGGAGGGCCTGCGCAGCTGTTCTTCCCGGCGGTCCACTTGCAGGGCGGTCCGCTGCTCTCCGGCGAGAGGCCCTACTGGCGCACGCGGGTGACGATCACCAACGTCAACCCGGTGGATCAGCGCCTCGTGAGGTTCGCGTTTCGCACGCAGACCGACACCGCCGCCGTCGTGCCGTTCGCCAGCCTCGGTCTGCCTCCGGGCGGTTCCTTCGTCTACGAGGACGTCCTCGAGGACGCGTTCGGGATCGCCCCCGACCAGGCGGTCTACGGGACGATCCAGTTCGAGACCAGCAAGCGCGAAGACGGCTCGTGGCAGTTCACGTGGCAGGACATCGACGTCCAGACCGAGACGTACACGCTCGATCCGAACGACTTCACCATCAATCGAGGCCAGTTCTCGACGGGCATGGAGGCGGTCTCGTACCTCCACGGCTATTCCTCGTTCCAGTCGAACCTCGGCACCGCGCAGTTCGACGGCGGCGAGAACTCCTCCCGCGTCCGCACGAACCTCGTGCTCACCGAAGTGGGCGGCGCTTCCTGCACGGTGGCCGTCTCGGCCTACCTGCCGGGCTCGTTCGTTCCCATCGCGTCCGCGGCCGTCAGGCTGCCGGCACTCGGCTACGTCTCGAAGGAGCTGTTCAAGCAGACGCTCGGCCTCGACCTCACGGAGGTCACCGACGTGCGGGTGGTGGTGCGCCAGATCGACGGCGACGGCGTGTTCCTGGCCTTCGCCTCCAAGATCAACCTCGAATCCGGCGACCCCGACAACATCCTCCTGCGTCCCGCCACCGCGGGCACCGGCCGGTAAACGGATATCGGGTTTTGACCTCCCGTTCCGTCGAACGGATCGCCCACTACCTCATCCAGCGCCGTGTCGGGCGCGGGGGAATGGGCATCGTCTACAAGGCGATGGACGAGCGCGACGGCCGGATCGTCGCGCTCAAGGTCATCCGCGAGACGGAAGCCAAAGGCGACGAGAGCGCGACGCACGTCGCCGAGGCGCATCAGCGCTTCCAGCGCGAGGCCGACATCCTGCGCGGCCTCCTGCACGTCAACATCGTCGACTTCTACGAGATCGGCGAGGAGGACGGCACGCCCTATCTCGCCATGGAGTTCCTCGAGGGGCAGCCGCTCGGCGCGTTCGAGGGGCGTCCCTGGCCCGAGACGCTGCCGCTCCTCATCCAGGCCGCGAACGGCATGGAGTACCTCTCCTCGCGCGGCATCGTCCATCGCGACCTCTCGCCCGACAACGTCTACGTCGTCGAGAAGGGCGGCGAGCGCATCGTCAAGCTCCTCGACTTCGGCGTCGCGAAGCTCTTCGAGAAGGCCTCGGGCTCGCTCACCGCGACGGGGTTCTTCCTGGGCAAGGTGGCCTATGGCTCACCGGAGCAGCTCGGCTCGCTGGGCCAGGAGGCCGTGCTCGACTGGCGGAGCGACGCGTACAGCCTCGGCGTCATCTTCTACCAGGTGCTCGCGGGGAGGCGCCCGTTCGAGGGGCGCGTTCCCGTGGAGCTCATCGCGGCCCACCTCGGCGCGACGGCCCCTCCGGTTGCGGCCCCCGTCGGCGCGCCGCCGCTCCCCATCGAGCTCGTGCGCCTCGTGGGCGCGATGCTCGAGAAGCGGCGCGAAGATCGCCCCAAGAGCTACCGCGAGATCATCGATCGGCTCGTCACCGTCCTGCGCGACAAGGGAGCGGCGGCCGTGGACGTCTCCGCGTCCGGCGCGAACCGCACGCCGCGCGTCCTGGACGAAGGCGCCCTCACGTCGCCCACGTCGCTCATCGGATCCTCGGGCTCGCAGCTCACCACGCTTCCGGGCCGGACACCGGCCTCCCGCAGGTCGGTCGCGCGGGCGGTTCTCGGCTCGGCCCTCGCGCTCGCGATCTTCGTGGGGCTCCTGGTGTTCGGGCCGCGGGGCCGGGATCCCGAGAAGACGCCGCCGTCCCGACCCGTCAAAGCTCTACCGAAGGCTGCCGCGGGCGCGCTCCGCGTGTACGCGGCGCCGTTCGCGAACATCGTGTCCCTCTCGCGGATGCCGGCCAACGAGGCCGTGCCGCTCGAAGCCGGGGCCACGACCCCCCAGGTGCTCGGACCGCTCGCGCCCGGGGTCTACCGGATCGTGCTCTCGTGCCCCGCCCTCGAAGGCCGCGAGGTGACCCGCGAGGTCTCGGTCACGAGCGGCGCGCCGACGCTCCTCGTGCAGAGCTTCCTGCCTCCGGAATCCCTCGCCGAAACTCTGCGATGAAGGAGCCCCAGAGACTCATGCGACTCCGAGCCCTCTTTCTCCTCGTGTTCCTCGCGCCTGCGCTCCCGCTCGCGGCGCAGATCGATTCCGCGCTGCTCTCGAAGATCTCCTTCAACCTCACGAACCCGGGCGGCAAGTCCCTCGCGATGGGCGGCGCGTTCACGGCCATCGCCGACGACGCCACGGCCGGCCTCGCGAACCCCGCGGGCCTGGGGCTCCTCTCCTCGATCGAGGCCGGGGTCTCGGGCAAGGGCACGTCCGACGTGCTGGGCCTCGTGACGGCCCGCTCGAACGCGTCGGGTCCGCTCCTCACGCCGTATCCCGCCGTGAAGGGCTCGCGCACCGACGTCGACGCGAAGACGCGCTCGTTCGAGTTCGGCGGCGTGGTGATCCCCATATCCCAGCGCTTCGTGGCCGAGGTCTCGTTCGCCGAGAATCTGAGGTTCGAGGGCGCGACCGAGGCGGGCGGGTATCCCTACATCGAGCTCCGCGACAACCGCACGGGCGGGTCGATAAGGAACGACTTCCTCTACGAGTACCGCGAGTACGGCGGCGTGTCCCTGCGCAACAAGGTGTTCGGCGCGTCGGTGGGATATCGGGTTTCCGAGCGTCTCCGCGTGGGCGCCGGGATCACTCTCTCGAAGCTCGCGTTCGAGCTGACGGGCGACGCCGCGGGTCCGCACCGCATCGTGAGCCGCACGTTCATCTCCCTCGTCGCGGTGGAGACCCGCGAGGTCCGCATGGCGGTGAGCGACGTGGACTCCTCGGTGCCGGGCTTCGTTCTCGGCGTTCACGCCGACCTCCTGCCGCGCGGCCTCCTCACGTTCGGCGCGTCCTACCGGGCCTCCGGGAGGGCGAGGGGCACGTTCACGCTCGACGGAGCGGTGCCCCCGGCGCTCGAGAGCCAGAGGGTCCGCGAGTTCGCGTTCCGCGTGCCCCGCGACGCGTCGGTGGGGCTCGCCACGCAGCCTCTGCCGGGCCTCACGATCGCCGTCGAGGGCCAGTGGATCGAGTACTCGGGCCTCTTCGACAAGGCCCTTCCGGTGGTGTCCTACGCGGGTCTCGTGGGACCCAGCCCCGGGTTTCCCGTGTCGGGGATCCTCGCGGAGATCGAGCCCGCGCGCGACATCCTCATTCCGCGGGCCGGCGCCGAGTACGTCGCGGCGTCCGATCCGCTGCGCCTTGCGTTCCGCGTGGGGTGGCACAGGGAGCCCGCGCACGGTGTGAGGGCGAACGTCGTCGCCCGTGACGGGCAGGGCGTCGCGTTCGACCTCCACGATCCGCCGTTCTCGGCCGCGTCGCGCACGATCTTCGACGGCGGCCGGGCGGACGACCGGTTCTCGGGGGGACTCGGCGTCACGTACGACGGACGCCTTTCGCTGGACCTGGCGTTCGACGTCGGCCGCACGTCGCGCACGCTCGCGGCTTCGCTCTTCTACCGATTCTGAGTGATGCAATTCCCCCGGGTCGGGGGTCTGGGGGGATCGAGAAACCCCCAGGATCACTTGCGTGGGGGGTCTGGGGGGATCGAGAAACCCCCAGGATCACTTCAGATCACTTGAAGTAGGCGATCGTCTCGCGGAGCCCGTCCTCGAGCAGGACCTTGGGCTCCCAGCCCAGCTCCTTGCGGGCGCGGGTGATGTCGGGCTTGCGCTGCTTCGGGTCGTCCTGGGGGAGCGGCTGGTGGACGATCGGGGCGGTCGTGCCCGTCAGATCCCGGATGACCTCGGCGAAGCGCATCACCGAGAGCTCGTTGGGGTTTCCGATGTTCACGGGATCCTGGACGTTCGAGAGGAGCAGCCGGTAGATGCCGTCGATGAGATCCGAGACGTAGCAGAACGAGCGGGTCTGCGTGCCGTCTCCGAACACGGTGAGGGGCTCGTTGCGTAGTGCCTGGCCGATGAGCGACGGCACGATCCGCCCGTCGTTGGGGCGCATGCGCGGACCGTAGGTGTTGAAGATGCGGACGATCCGGGTGTCCACACCTCGAGCGGTGCGGTAGGCGGTCACCAGCGCCTCGGAGAAGCGTTTTGCCTCGTCGTAGCAGCCCCTGGGTCCCACGGCATTCACGTTGCCCCAGTAGGACTCCTCCTGCGGGTGGACGAGCGGGTCGCCGTAGATCTCGGACGTGGACGCCATGAGGAAACGCGCCGCTTTCGTCCGGGCCAGCTCCAGGGCGTTGCGGGTGCCGAGAGACCCGACCTCCAGGGTCTCGATGGGGATCTTGAGGTAGTCGATGGGGGAGGCCGGGGAGGCGAAGTTCAGCACGGCCTCGACGGGTCCGTCGACGGTGATGGGCGTCGTGATGTCGTGCCGCTGGA
>JAEUQS010000023.1 GCA_016789625.1 Acidobacteriota bacterium
TGGGGAGGTCGCTGCGGATCTCCACGACGCCGAACGTGTTGTCGAGGCGAAAGATCGTGGAGACGACGTCCCGGATCGAGACCGATTCACGGGGGAAAAGGTCTGGATTGATGCGGTACTCGGGGGAGTTCGAGCCGTCGGCGCGCTCCGGGGTGAAATAAAGGCTGACGCGTGCGGAACGGTCGGGGTCGGGATTGAAAATCCAGGCGTCGGTGCGGAACGTGCCCGTCGCGCCCACGAGCCTCACGGCCGGGATGAAGACGTCCTTGGCGACCGCGGTACCGCCCAGGGGAGCTCGCCGAACACCACCGGCGCCGCGGCCCTGCTCGCCCGTTTCCACGAACTGGTACTTCTGCTCCGAGGCCGAAACGGCCCCTTCGGGCGCGACCTGAGCGGCCGGGGCCGACGCCATCAGGGCGGTCAGGGCTCCGAGGGCGCCCGCGCGAAAGAGAGTCGACAGCTTGTTCATTACGCAGCCTCCAGGACGATTCCGTCCGGTCATTCCTTCGCAAGCGCCCTGCCAACCTGCATGGGGGTGGGTGTCGTCCCCGGGGGACGAGGGGATCGAGAAACCCCCAGGAACAGGGTCCGTTCCCTCGTGGGGGGTCTGGGGGGATCGAGAAACCCCCAGGAACAGGGTCCGTTCCCTCGTGGGGGGCCTGGGGGGATCGAGAAACCCCCAGGAACAGGGTCCGTTCCCTCGTGGGGGGTCTGGGGGGATCGAGAACCCCCCAGGAAAACTCGCACTCCAAAGCAAAACGCCCCGGCAAGCCGGGGCGTTCCTCATCGGGCCGTGAGCCCGAGAACCTTACTTGGTGGCGGGCGCCGTGGTCGTGGTGGTGGTCGTGGTCGTGGTGGCGGCGTCCGTCGCGGCCGGGGCCGTGGTGGCGGCTTCCGTCGTGGTGGTGGTCGTCGTCGTGGTGGTGGCGGCGTCCGTCGCGGGCGTGGTGGCTTCCTCGACGACCTTCGGGGGCTCGGCGGCCGGGGCCGGCGGCTCGACCGGCTTGGAGCAGGCGACGATCGAGGTGGCGAGGACGAGGAGGGCGGCGACGGAGGTGAGCTTCTTCATTTGATCTCCTTAGTCGTTGTTTCGGTTCGCGATTGCAGCGAATGCGCGGTTTGCGGATTCCAGGAAGTTGAATTTTCAGGGATCGGGATGCCGGCCTCGTTGGTGAGCCAGGCGAGACCGTGAGGTCTCGCGGCTTTGGGCGGGGAACGGCGTGAGATTGAATCAGCGAGCAAAGGCACTCGCTTCGAGCTTCGAGCCAAGAGGATAGACCATGGAGCGTGTGAGTCAAGAAAAAAGAGTCCGCGTCGATTGACCGGCTCCCAACCTGCACGTACACTCGACCGGTTGCGCGATGTTCGACTCGCTCTCTGACCGCCTTCAGCGGGTCTTCAAGGAGCTGCGGGGCGAAGGCCATCTCACCGAGTTCCACGTCGACCAGGCCCTGAAGGAGATCCGCACGGCTCTCCTCGAGGCTGACGTCTCGCTGGACGTCGTGAAGGACTTCACCTCCGCGGTTCGTGAAAAGGCCGTCGGCCAGGCCGTTCTCACGGCCCTCTCGCCTGCGCAGCAGGTGATCAAGGTCGTGCGCGACGAGCTCACGCGCATCCTCGGCGGCGCGACGGCGCCTCTCTCCCTCCGGAAGAGGCCGTCGGTGATCCTCCTCGTCGGGCTCCAGGGATCCGGCAAGACGACGACGGCCGCGAAGCTGGCTCTCCATCTCAAGACCAAGCTCGGCAAGCAGGTTCTCCTGATCCCTGCCGATGTTCATCGGCCCGCCGCGACGGAGCAGCTCCGGACCCTGGCGAAGCAGAACGGCCTGATGGCGTTCGATCCGAAGGGCGACGGCAACGCGGTCTCCAGGACGCGTGCGGCCATCAAGGACGCCAAGCTCTTCGGCTACGACGTCGCCATCGTCGACACGGCGGGCCGCCTCCACGTCGACGAGGCCCTCATGGACGAGGTGGCCGAGATCGCCCGCATCGCCGAGCCCGAGGAGATCCTCTTCGTGGCCGACGCGATGACGGGGCAGGACGCCGTTCGCTCGGCTCAGGCCTTCGCCACCAGGCTCCCGCTCTCGGGCGTCATCCTCACCAAGATGGACGGCGACGCGCGCGGCGGCGCCGCCCTTTCGATTGCCACCGTCGTGGGCAAGCCTCTCAAGCTCATCGGCACGGGCGAGAAGGTGAACGAGCTCGAGCCGTTCCATCCCGACCGCGCCGCCGGCCGGCTCCTCGGCCTGGGCGACGTCATGGGGCTGATCGAGAAGGTCAGCGCCGAGACCGACGAGAAGGCCGCGCTCCGGGCGGCAGAGCGCATGCGGAGGAACGAGTTCACGCTCACCGACCTCCGCGATCAGATGCGGCAGATCAAGAAGCTCGGGCCCCTCAACAGCCTGCTCGGACATCTCCCCAAGATCGGTCCGCTCAAGCAGCTCCAGAACATCGACATTCCCGAAGACGCCACCAAGCGGCTCGAGGCCATGATCGACTCGATGACCGTCGCCGAGCGCGAGGACCCGCGCATCATC
>JAEUQS010000044.1 GCA_016789625.1 Acidobacteriota bacterium
CTCGTGCGCGCGGAAGGGGAGCCCGACCTCCTCCAGATCTCGGGCGGCGAGCCCACGCTGCATCCGCAGATCCTGGACATCCTGAAGGCCGCGAAGGCGCGCCCCATACGGCACGTCATGCTGAACACCAACGGCGTGCGGATCGCCCGGGACCCCGCGTTCGTCGACGCGCTCGCGGCGCTCGGGCGCGGCTTCGAGGTGTACCTGCAGTTCGATTCGCGTCGGCCCGAGGCGCTTCGCGCCCTTCGGGGCGCCGACCTCACGCGCGTGCGAAGCGAGGCGCTGGACGCGCTCGAGGCCCGCGGGATCTCGACGACGCTCGTGTGCGTCGTGGCGCGGGGCGTGAACGACGACGAGGTCGCGGACGTCGTGCGGCACGCGCTCACGTACCGCTGCGTGCGCGGCGTGACCTTCCAGCCCGTGCAGTCCGCGGGGCGCACCGAGGGCCTCGGCGGCGCGGACCGGCGGATCCTCCTCACGGACCTCCGGCGCGCGCTCACGGTCGAGGGTGCGCTGTTCACTCCCGCCGACGTCGTGCCGCTGCCGTGCAACCCCGAGAACATCGCGATCGCCTACGCGATCCGCAGCGGATCGAGCCTCACGCCGGTCACGTCGCTCCTTCCGCGAGACCTGTTCGTGCGGGAATCCGCCAACGCGATTGCATTCGAGAAGCTCCCGGAGCTGAAGAAGCGCGTTCTCGAGGCGCTGTCCCTCGGGTCGGCCGGGGCCTCGGCCGCGGAAGCGCTCGGCGGCCTGCTGTGCTGCCTGCCGGAGTTCGAGGTGCCGAGGGAGCTGACGTACGAGAACGTCTTTCGGGTCGCGATCGTGCAGTTCCTCGACCGCTTCAACTTCGACCTCGGCCAGGTGAAGCGGTCCTGCGTCCATTTCGTGGTGCCCGGCGGCCGCATGATTCCGTTCGACACCTACAACCTCTTCTATCGCGACGGCCTCGGTGCGCGCCTTCGCCGGGAAGGCGTGGCCGTTTGACGCCCGACCCCTACGAGACCCCGAAGGCGGACCTCACGGAAAAGGACCGCCGGCATCCGGCGGTGCAAGGGCTGATCGCCGTTGGCCGGTTCCTCGTGGGCTTCGTGGCCGTCGTGATGATGCTGGCCGGCGGTGTGTGCACCGTCCTCGGCCTCGCTGCGGGTGGCGGTCTCCTGGCGCTCGCCATCGGGTGCGTCACGATGGGCCTCGGGTACATGCTCTTCATGGCCGTGAAGGAAAAGTAGACGAGCGAACGCTTCGACGACTTCCGACGCATCGCGAGCGGCTGCCTCATCGGGGGCGGCGTCCTCCTGCTTGGCGCCGGAGGGTTCTGCACGCTGTCGAACGGCTTCTTCATCGCGACCGGGGAACCGATCGTTCGGCTCGCTGCGCTGATTCTGTTGCCGTGGAGTCTGTCCGTCTTCGCGACCGGGAGGTTTCTCTTCTGGGCGAACCGCGAGCTGGACGACGCGTTCCGGCTGGGACCCTTCAACTCAGCCGCTCGTGCGTGGGCGTTCCTTGGGCTCTCGGTCCTGGCTACGCTGGTCGGAATCGCGGGCATTCCACTCGCCCAGCTCATGGCCGACTTCCCGTTTGCGCCGCTCCTCGCGATCCCCGGCGGTGTCCTCGGTCTCTTCGGCGGCTTCCTGGTCTGGCGCTTCTTCACCGCGCGCCTGAAATGAAGAGGGCCGCCTCGCGGCGGCCCCTTTCACGTCCCGGTGCGGGAACGCTCAGCCCATGTGGGAAATGATGGCGTCGCCGAACTCCGAGCACTTGATCTCTTTCGCGCCGTCCATGAGCCGCGCGAAGTCGTAGGTGACCTGCTTGCCGCCGATGGCGCCGTCCATGCCGTGGATGATGAGATCCGCGGCCTCGAGCCAGCCCATGTAGCGCAGCATCATCTCGCCCGAGAGGATCACCGAGCCCGGGTTCACCTTGTCGAGGTCCGCGTACTTGGGAGCCGTGCCGTGCGTCGCCTCGAAGATGGCGTGGCCCGTGATGAAGTTGATGTTGCCGCCCGGCGCGATGCCGATGCCGCCCACCTGGGCCGCGAGCGCGTCGGAGAGGTAGTCGCCGTTGAGGTTCAGCGTGGCGACGACGTCGAAGTCGTCGGGCCGCGTGAGCACCTGCTGGAGCGTGATGTCGGCGATCGAGTCCTTCACGAGGAGCTTGCCCGCCGCGAGGGCGGCCTTCTGCTCGGCGTTGGCCTCGGGCTCACCCTTCTCCTTCTTGGTGCGCTCCCATTGCTCCCACGTGTAGACCTTGTCGCCGAACTCACGTTCCGCGAGGGCGTAGCCCCACGTGCGGAACGAGCCCTCGGTGAACTTCATGATGTTGCCCTTGTGGACGAGCGTGAGGCTCTTGCGCTTCATGCGGAGGGAGTACTCGATGGCCGAGCGCACGAGGCGCTCGGTGCCCTCGCGCGAGACGGGCTTGATGCCGAGGCCCACCGACCCGGGGAAGCGGATCTTGGAGTACTGCTTGGGAAAGCGGGTCTTGAGGAACTCGAGCACCTCGGCGGCCTCGGGAGTGCCCTCTTCGAACTCGATTCCGGCGTAGATGTCCTCGGTGTTCTCGCGGAAGATGACGACGTTGGTCTTGGCCGGCATCTTCACGGGCGAGGGGACGCCCTCGAACCAGCGCACGGGGCGCAGGCACACGTAGAGGTCGAGCATCTGCCGGAGCGCGACGTTGAGGGAGCGGATGCCGCCGCCGATGGGCGTCGTGAGGGGTCCCTTGATGCCCACGAGGAACTCGCGGAACGCGTCGATCGTCTCGTCGGGGAGCCAGTTCCCCATCTTCTTGAAGCTCTTCTCGCCCGCGTAGACCTCCATCCACTGGATCTTCCGCTTGCCGCCGTAGGCCTTCTCGACGGCCGCGTCGAGAACGCGCACCGAGGCGCGCCAGATGTCGGGGCCCGTGCCGTCCCCTTCGATGAAGGGCACGATCGGGTTGTCGGGAACCGTGAGGACGCCGTCCTTGATGGTGATGGTGGCTCCGCCGGACGGCACCGTGCTGTGCGTATAGGCCATGGTCGTGGGCTCCTTCGAGGAAATTCAGCGCGCCGGACGCGTTTCCCGGCCCGCAGGGCTGCAAGTTCGCGCGGAGAGCCGAGGCGTTCTCGAGGCGCGGGGGTGGCGCGCGGAGGATAGCTGAAGCCCGGTTTTACGCGCTGCATCCAGGATTGCGCGAAAGATCGGATGCGGGACGCGCACTTCCAATTGCCATGCTGACCTCCTTCCTCGCCGTGGCCCTGATCGCGGGAGAAGCGGCATCGGCTTGCATCCCGCAGGTGGGGCCGGCCGAACCCGTTCAGCTGTCGATCCGGAGGCCTGTCTTCGCGGACGTCACCGGAGACCGCCGGGTCGACGCCCTCCGGTTCGACCGCGCGGCCTTGCTCTGCGCGCCGAACCTCGACGGCCGGACGTTCGGCGCGGAAGTGTCGACGAGGCTGGTGGACCAGGCGACGGGAGAGCCGCGGTACGTAGACGTGGACGGGGACGGCGTTCGCGACATCGTGACGGCCTTCTCATCCGGTACCTCCGGCGGGGCGAGGATCGGCGTTCTCGTGTCGAACGGGGCCTGC
>JAEUQS010000101.1 GCA_016789625.1 Acidobacteriota bacterium
TGCGACGGAACCCGCCACCGTGAGGAGCCGGGTCCGGGTGCGCGGCCCGGTCGCGACGAGGAGGGCCGCCGCCAGGGCCGCGCGCGTCGCCGCCGCGTCCTCCGCCCAGACGGTCGCGTCGAGGGCGAGGAGCGCGTCCACCGCCTTGCGCACGAGCGCGCCGTGCACCGCATGGCTGGCGTCCACGCCGAGACGGTGGAGCGCGAGGAGCGCTGCGGCGGTTCCTCGGAGCGTGCGCACGGAGTCGCTGCCCGCGCCTTCCCCCGGAAAGAGGCCCGACGCGAGCTGCTTGGCGAGGATGGACTCGGGAGAGCCGGACGCGAACTGCGGCGTCTGGGCAGGCGCCTCTTCGGCCATCTGCTCAGCTGATGGATACGAGCTCGCGCCCTCGGCGAAGGAATCCCTGTCGAACAGGGACGCGCGGCCGCCAGCGGGACGCATAGCCCGCTTGGACTTGGCCGGCGAAGGCGAGAACTGCGCCGGAGACGGCGGCGGGGGCGGCGCGGCGCCGGCCATCGCCGCCGCGGCGCCGAAGGACGCCGCGCTCACTGCTGCCGCAGCCGGAGCCGCGAAGCCGCCCGTATGCGTCAACGCGTTTCGCTGACGCCGGAACATTCCCCAGCCCGCGGGCGCGGCCACCGGCACGACGCGCGTCTCGGCCTGCTGCGACGTGCGGCGCGCACCCTCGCGCTCTTCGACGGCGACGAACGCCGTGAGGGAAGACGCCACGCCGTGCGCAAGCGACAGGCTCACGATGCGCTGCCGGTTGGATTCCTCGCGCCGCGCCGAGACGTCTGCGCCCTCGAGCTCGTGGATCCGTTCCTTGGCCCAGAGCTTCGCGACGGCGGGGCAGCGCGCTTCGCCGAGGAAGAAGACAGGCAACGAGAGAGAGACCGTTTCGCGTCCGAGCGTCCCCTTGATCTCGACCTCGGCCGGACCCTGGCCCGTCACGCGGCCGAAGATGCTGAACGGCGTGCCGTCGACGACCGCGGGAGGCGTGGCCGGAGCGAGCTCGAAGACGTTCGCCCCGCGCACCGAGAACGCGACGTTCGAAAGGCGCGGAGCCGTCGCCGCGGCGAACTGGGCGAGCACCTTCTCGTCCACGCGCTCGCCGGGATGGATGAGCGTGAGCGCGCCGCCCGTTTTCTTCGCGAGGTCGCGAAGGAGCACGTCACTTACGTTCGTGCCGATCCCGAACGTCGCGATGCGCGCGGTCTTCCGCGCGGACAGCACCGCGGCGAGGATCTCGGCCTCGTTCGAGACCTGTCCGTCGGTGAGGAGCACGACGAGGCCGTCGGGCGCGAGGCGCGTCGCGGTGACGAGGGGCTCTCTCAGCTCCGTGCCTCCGTTGGCTGAGAGCCCCGACACGAAGGTGTCCGCGGCCACGAGCGAGCGGTCGTCGAACGGAACCAGACCGCCCGCGAAGGCAGAGAACGTGGAGTTGAACTCCAGGATCTGGAAGCGGTCTCCGGCGCGGAGCTGGCGCAGCGAGAGGCGGAGCGCCGTTTTCGCCTCGCGGATCGAGTCGCCCTCCATCGAGCCCGAGGTGTCCACGACGAACACGACGTCGAGCGGCGCGGGGCGCGCGCTCGCGGCGAGATCGGGCACGAACGTGAACGCGAAGTACCCGTCCCCGCCGGCCTCTCGATGCAGCGACAGCGCGTGCCACCCGAATGTGTCTTCCACGCGCCGGTCGGTAGGCTCGGCGAGGAGCACGAGGTCGCGGTCCAGGGCCGCCTCGCCGAAGCGCAGCGTGGCCCGCACCCGGTTCCCGCCCTCGCCCTGGAGCGACAGCGTGTGCGACGGGCTCGAGACGCGGAGCGGCCGCGCGAGATCGAAGAGGACGTCGATCGAGACTCCGTAGGGAACGGTGCCCGAAGGGTCCGCGGGCGGCGTGATGCGGTCGGCGTCGGGCACGCGGTCCGTCGGCTCGGCGAAGCCGCCCGCGGTGCGATGCCCCTGCGGCGTGCCCGGGACGTAACGCGGCGCGACGAGCGTGGGCACGGACAGCCGGAGCACGCCCTCCTCCGTTTCGGTGCGCGACAGCCAGGAGATCTCGAGCACGGTCTCCTCGCCGGGCAGGAGGTTCCCCACGGAGGCCGTGAAGACGTTGGGGCGTTCCTCTTCCAAGAGCGCGGCTCCGTGCCCTGCCTGGAGCGCGTCGTCGTAGGTCCTGAAGGCCTCCTCCCGCTCCTTGAGAACGCTCGTGACGCGGCGTCCTCCCGCAGTCATCGTGAACCCCGTGAGCACTCCGGTCGAGGGGAGAGGGAACGTGTAGATCGCTTCGAGCGGCTTCTCTTCACTGTTGCGATAGCGCTGGATCACCGTGGATTCCGTGAAGCCGCCGGTGACGGTCGCGCGGATCGCGACTCCGAGGAGCGGGATGGAGACGCCGGAGGTGGACCGGAGCGAAGACACGGGGGCGGAGGATTCCTTCACGCGGGCTCCTTCTGTTGGGACGGGCCTTTTCAGGCGTTGTTGCCGCTGCGGCGGGCTTCGAGGAGAAGCCGCTCGGCGAGGGCGCGGGAGGCGCCGGGAGCGTCGTCGGTGAGTGTCAGGTCCAGACCGGGGGCCAGCTGGTAGCGCGTCTGCGTCTGTGAGATCGGCGCGACGACGGGCCTGGGCGCGGGCCAGGCCTGAGGCGGTTCGACCTGGGTGTCGCGGCCGTCCGCGAGGGCCTCGAGCTCACGCAGCGAGCGGCGATCCAGCTCGGCCGCGATGGCGTCGAGGGGCAGGAACCGGTCTTTCAGCCGCTGGATCGCGCGGAGCCTGAGGAGATGCTCCTCCCCGTACGTCGTCTCGCGGCCGCGAAAGACGGGAGGCGGCAGCAGTCCGCGCTGCACGTAGTAACGCACGGTGCGCGCGGAGACGGCGGCCTTGTCGGCGAGCGCCTCGAGCGAGTACCGGGCGGCGTCAGGGGGTGGGTTTCGTTCCATCGGCTGGAAAGATAGATCGTGACACTCAAAGTGTCAAGTAGCCACTGCACAGAGGTTCTTCGGGAAGGCCCATCAGGGGAATCGATGGCCCGAGGTGTTAAGAAAACGGGTCCTCGTCCGTTATCGTGGTGATGAGGATCTTCCAGGAACGAGGCGCCCCCATGACCCGCCCGGGCCCCGCCCCCGAGCCATCGCTCCTTTCGCGGCTGTTCGACGAGCACCACGGGGTGGTGTTCCGGGCCGCCTACCGCGTCACGGGGAACGCCGCGGATGCCGAAGACGTGCTGCAGACCGTCTTCCTGAGGCTCGCGGCCCGGCCCGACCTCTCGGCCATCACCCCCGCGTACCTCTCCCGCGCCGGTGTGAACGCCGGGCTGGACCTCGTTCGCGCCCGCGGCGTGCGGGGTGACTCGGGGCTCTCCGAAGAGCACGACGAGCTGCCGGCCGGGCCGGACGCGAACCCCGAGGTTCGACGCGAGACCCGCGAGACGCGGGACCGCCTCCGGCTCGCTCTCGCCGAGCTCTCGCCGAAGCTCGCGGAGATCTTCTGCCTCCGGCATCTCGAAGGGCTTCCCAACCGCGAGATCGCGACCGTCGTCGGCATGAGCGCCGCGTCGGTCGCCGTCCAGCTTTTCCGGGCCAAGGCGCGCCTCCAGATGGCGCTCCGGGCCGAGGACTGAATCATGAGCACGAAGAGCATCGATCCCGTCGCGGTCGCCGAGGACCTCCAGAGAGAGCCCATCGATCCCTCTCTCGTTTCTGCCGCCCGCGATCGCGTGGGCGGGCACCTCCAGCTCGAGACGCTGCAGGCAGCATCCGACACCATCGAAGGCTGCTCCGACTTCGCGCGGCTGATCCCGGCGTTCGTCGCCGGGGAGCTGCCCGAGGCCCGGCGCCTCCTCGTGGAAGAGCACACGCGGGCCTGCGTGCCCTGCCGGCGCGTGCTCATGTCGGCCCGCTCGCATGACGTGTCGCCCACTCCGGGTCCGGTGGCGCAGACCAAGGGCTTCCGCTTCGCCCCGCTCCTCGCGGCCGCCTCCGTGGTGCTCGCCGCTTCGGGCGGGCTCTGGTTCGCGCTCCGCGGCGCGCCGATGACGGGTGAGCTGGCGCGCATCCAGAACGTCGACGGACAGGTGCTCCTGCCGAGCGGGGCCTCCCTCGAGCGCGCGAACGCCGGCAACGCCCTCACGTCCTCCAACGTGGTCCGTACCGGCCGCGACTCCCGCGCCGTGCTGCGCCTCGCCGACGGCTCGCGCGTGGAAATGGCCGAGCGCTCGGAGATCTCCCTCTCCGGCCGGCGCGACGGGCTCACCGTGCGCCTCAATCGCGGGCAGGTGATCATCGAGGCGGCCAAGCAGGCTTCCGGAAAGCACCTCTCCGTGGCCACGTCCGACTGCGACGTCACGGTCGTCGGGACGGTCTTCTCCGTCGCGAGCGGAACCCGCGGATCGCGCGTGTCCGTGCTCGAGGGCGAGGTGAAGGTCGCCTCGGGCTCTTCCACGAAGGCGCTGCACCCGGGCGACCAGACCTCCACGGCTCCGGGCGCCGCCCTCGTGCCCCTCGCGACCGAGATCGCGTGGAGCGAGAACCAGGACCGCTACCTCGCGCTCCTCGGCGAGATCACGAGCCTTCGGCGCGAGATCCGCGCCGCGATCCCGGCCTCGGGCGTCCGCCACGCAACGCGCCTCTTGGACGCGGCTCCGGCCGGCACGGTCGTGTACGCGGCGATTCCCAACGCGTCGGGCGACCTTCTGACCGCGTACCGCCTCATCACGGCGCGGCTCGACCAGGGCGGAGTGCTCGCCGAGCACGCCGGTCCGGCGCTGCGCTCGCCCGAGACGAAGGCCCACATCGAAGAGGCCCTGGGGCTCCTCAGCGAGCTGGGCGAGCAGCTCGGCGACGAGATTGCCGTGGCGGTTCCCCGCGACGGCGAGACGTTCCTGGGCGCGGTGCTCTACGCCGAAGCGCGCAGGCCGCGCGCCCTTGCGGACTTCCTGCCCGGCTTCGTCGCCCGCGTGAACGCCGCGGCGAAGAACGACGTTCTTCGTCTGGCTTCCGACGCTCCCTCTTCCGAAGGAATCGTGCTCTCCCAGGAAGGCGACTTCCTCGTGCTGGCGCTCGGCAACCCGGCCCTCGCGGCCTTCCGCGGCGCTCCGCTCGCCGGCTCGCCGTTCCACGCGCGGCTCGCCACGGCGTACCGCGAGGGCGTCTACCAGATCCTCGCCGCCGATCTCGCGACGCTCGTGGGCAGCTCGGCTCCCGCCGAGGGCGAAAAGCACGACGTCCTCGAGCGCCTCGGCGTGCTGGACGCCGAGTCGTTCATCGTCACGCGCAGCGTGAGCGGCGACTCCGAGACGAGCCGCGCCGAGCTGGGCTTCGGCCGCGAACGCCGGGGCGTCGCCTCGTGGCTGGCCGCCCCCGCCGCGATGGCGAGCCTCGACTTCGTCTCCCCGACCGCGTCCCTCGCCGCGGCCGTCGTGGTGAAAGACCCTTCGGCCCTCGTGGGCGAGCTCTTCGAGATCTTCCGCGCCGGCAGCCCCGACTTCGACACGAAGCTCGAGAGCGTCGAGCGGGAGCTCGGCATCGACATCCGCAAGGACCTCGCGGCCTCGCTCGGCGGCGAGATCGCAATCGCCGTGGACGGCCCGGTGCTGCCCAAGCCCGCGGTCGAGGTCATCGTCGAGGTGTACGACCCCGCGCGTCTTCAGAACGTCCTCTCACAGCTCGTCTCGAAGGCCGACGCCGCGCTCCGCAGGGAGGGCAAGCCCGGTCTCGCTCTCGGCACGAAGGCCGTCTCGGGCCGCACGTTCCACACGCTCTCTCTCGAAGGCGCGGATCCCTGGCTCTACTGGACGTACGAGAACGGCTTCCTCGTGGCCGCGTCCGACCGCGTCCTCGTGGAGCGCGCCCTGCAGACCCGGTCCTCGGGCGCCACGCTCCGCACGTCCGAGGCGTTCGTCTCCCGTCTCCCCGGCAACGGCCCGCTCGACGTTTCGGCCCTCGTGTGGCAGAACCTCGGATCCGTGCTGAGAACAGGAACCCCGCCGTCGCTCGGCTACGCCTACGGCGAGAGGGACCGTGTGGTCTTCGCCGCCACGAGCGAAGCCGGTCTCCTGGGTGAAGGCCTTCCCGCTCTGATGTCCCTGGCGAAGGGACTCCAAAGGCGCTGATGTCTCAGCAGCCCGTCATCCAGCTCGATGCGCTCTCGGTCCGCTACGGCCGGCGCGAGATCCTGAAACAGCTCACGGGATCCGTGTCCGGCCGGGCCATCGGTCTCCTGGGGCCCAACGGCGCGGGGAAGACGACGCTGCTCCACACGCTGCTCGGGTTCCTCGCGCCCGCGAGCGGCACGGCGCGGCTCTTCGGGCACGACGTGCGCACCGAAGGGCCGCGGGTCCGCGAGCTGGTGGGCTACATGCCCGAGAACGACGCTTTCATCGCCGGCATCAGCGGCGTGCGCCTCGTGGCTCTCATGGCCGAGCTCTCGGGCCTGCCCGCCGAGGCCGCGCTCGAGAGGGCTCACGAGGCGCTCTTCTACGTGGGCCTGGGCGAGGCACGCTACCGCACGCTCGAGACGTACTCGCTCGGAATGAAGCAGCTCGCCAAGTTCGCCCAGGCCATCGTCCACGGTCCGCGGCTCCTCTTCCTCGACGAGCCCACGAACGGGCTGGATCCCCCGGCGCGCACGCGCATGATCCGGCTCATCCAGTCGATCGTGAAGACGGGCAAGGTCCAGGTGGTCCTCTCGTCGCACCTCCTCCGCGACGTGGAGGAGTGCTGCGACGAGGTCATCGTTCTCAAGGACGGCCGCATCGTCCAGCAGTGCAACCTCGAGGAGGAGCGACGCACCAACCGCAAGCTCCTCGAGATCGAGCTGCCCGCAGGCGACGACGGGGCGGGCCTCGTGGCCGCGCTCCGGGCCGTGGGCTGCGAATGCGCCCCCGGGCGAGGAAGGAAGACGAAGGTCGTGCTGCCCGAAGGCCTCGAGATCCGCGACGTGTACAAGCTCGCCGAGGAGCGCGACGTGCCGCTCCGGCACCTCTCGTTCAAACGCGATTCCCTGGAGGACATCTTCCTCTCGGCGATGGAATCGGATGCGACACAGGGTGTGGCTCCGGGCGTTCCGCCCTCCGCACCCCCGCGGATCGCGGCAGGAGTCTGACGTGTCCGTCTTCGATCGTCAGTACCAGGTCTGGGAAGGGGAGCGCACGACGCCGTTCACACGGCTCCTCATCCTGCCGCGCTATGCGTTTCGCGACATCTTCTCGTCGCGCCTGTTCACGGCTCTGTTCACGGCCAGCTTCGGGCCCACCATCATCGCGTCGCTGCTGATCTGGGTGCGCAACAACGTCTCCCTGCTCGAGAAGTTCGGTCTCAAAGGCGCTGCCATCGCCGACCTTCCGACCGCAGACGGCAGGGTCTTCCTCTTCATGATGTTCCTGCAGCTCTGGTTCGCCGCGATCCTCACGTTCATCCAGGGGCCGGCGCTCGTTTCGCCCGACCTCGTGAACGGGGCACTTCCTCTGTACCTCTCGCGGCCCGTCACCCGCACACAGTACGTGCTCGGGAAGTTCCTCGTCCTCGCGATCCTGCTGTCGCTCATCACCTGGATTCCCCTGTCGTACCTGTTCTTCCTGCAGGCATCGCTGGCCGGGGGCTCCTGGCTGTTCGAGAACCTGCGTCTCCTGTTCGGCATCGTG
Source organism: Acidobacteriota bacterium (assembly GCA_016789625.1). Taxonomy (GTDB): domain Bacteria; phylum Acidobacteriota; class Thermoanaerobaculia; order UBA5066; family UBA5066; genus JAEUQS01. Next base: position 7,637 of record JAEUQS010000101.1, read on the forward strand.
TTCGGCTCCCTTCTCGCCGTCGCCGTTCTGTCCATCGCGGCTCTCGCCATCTCCGCGTATGCGAAGGCCAAAGCGCTGGCTCGCGCTCTCGCGGCCGGCCTGCTGATCATTCCCTCCGGTTTCGGCGAGGTCCTCAACGAGGCTCTGGACACTCACTGGGGCCGCATGCTGAACGTGGTGGCGTCTCTCGAGTCCGTGTCCGCGACTCTGCTGGGCGTGCCCCACCGGGTCGAGCTTCCTCTGGCCGGCGGGCTGGCCTCCCTGGTGTTCGTGGGCATCGTCTCGTTGTTGCTCCTGAACCGGCGCCTCCGGGCGTTCGAGGTCGTGCGTTGAGCCGCGAGATCGTCTTCGAGGGCGTCTCGAAGTTCTATGGCGAGGTGCTGGGCGTCAACCGCGTGACGATTGCGATTCCGCCCGGGATCACGAGCCTCGTGGGGCCCAACGGCTCGGGCAAGACGACGCTCATGAACCTCGCGACCGGTCTCCTCCAGCCTTCCAAGGGAACCATCAGCGTTCTCGGGATCCGGCCCGACGATCCTGCCGTTCTCTTCCGCAAGGTGGGCTACTGCACCCAGTTCGACTCGTTTCCCATCGGCATGACGGGGCTGTCGTTCATCTCGTCGTTCCTCAGGCTGCACGGCTCTTCGAAGAGCGAAGCCGACGCGCGTGCCGAGGCGGCGCTCCAGCGCGTGGGCATGCGCGAAGCCGGACCGCGGCGCATCGCCGGCTACAGCAAGGGCATGCGCCAGCGGGTGAAGCTCGCACAGGCGGTGGTGCACGACCCCGAGGTCGTCCTCCTCGATGAGCCGCTCAACGGCCTCGACCCCATGGCCCGCGCCGAGGTGATGGAGCTCTTCCGCGACCTCGCGAAGAACGGACGGCACGTGATCATCTCGAGCCACATCCTCCACGAGGTGGACCAGCTCTCCGACCGCGTCATCCTCGTGAAGGGCGGGTACATCGTGGCCGAGGGCGGCATCCACGGGGTTCGGACGGAGGTCGCGACGGAACCCCTTTCCGTTCTCGTGCGCTGCGACCGCCCCTCGTATCTGGCCGCTCGGCTCTTCTCGACGAACCACACCATGGAAGTCTCGATCCACGAGGACCGGAAGGGACTCGTCGTGCGCACGCTCGATCCGGAGCACCTGTATCGCGTGCTGAACCACGCCGTGGTCGCCGACGGGCTCGAGATCGAGAGGGTTTCGGCTTCCGACGACGACGTCGCGGCCGTGTACCGGTACCTCATCGAGGGAGAGGGAGACGTCCATTGAAAGAGACCCTGCTCGCTCCCGCGCTCGCCGTGGTGAGCGTCGATCTGAAGCGCGCGCTCCTCGGCCGGCGCGGCACGCCCCTGCTCATCCTGGGCTCCCTCGCGCCGCTCCTCATGTTGCTCGTCGGGGCCGTGCAGCGGACCCGGGCGGAGGGCGAGCTCATCGCGCAGTACGCCGCGCTCTTCCGCTACTTCGTCCTCTGCGGAAGCCTGTTCTTCGGCGTGGGCTGGGCTTTCTCGAATCTCTTTCGCGGTGAGATCCTCGAGCGCAGCCTTCACTATTTCTTTCTCACGCCGGTGAGGAGAGAGGCGATCGCGCTCGGCAAGTACATCACGGGCGTCCTCGCGACCTGCCTCGTCTTCAGCCTCGGAACCGTCGCGTCGTACGTGCTCCTCTTCGGGCAGGGTGGCCCCGCTGCCGTGAGGTACCTCGGGTCGCCGGCGGGCCTCGGGGCGCTCGCGGCCTACGTGGGCATCACGTGCCTGGCGTGCGTCGCGTACGGGGCCGTGTTCCTCGCTCTGGGTCTCGTGGCGAAGAGCCCGTTCGTGCCGATCCTCGGGGTCTTCCTCGCGGAGCGGGCGAGCGTCGTTCTGCCCGTGATGCTCAAGCGGTTCACCGTGGTGCACTACTTCGACTCGCTCCTGCCGGTGCCGGCTCCCAGCGGACCGCTTGCCCTGCTGGCCGATCCCGAGCCGCTCTTTCTCGGCATCCTGCTGCCGCTTCTCCTCGCGTCCGTCGTCCTCTATCTCGCGACCCGCAAGGTGCGCACGATGGAGATCTCTTACGGCGTCGACTGAGCGGTGATGTTTATCCCCGGTTAGATTCGCTTTGTGGACGCTGCGGGCTTACCCTGTGAGCGGCGGTATTTGTGGAATCCCTCATTGGACTCGGCATCCTGATCATCGTGGCGGGCCTGGCCTTCTGGATCATGACCTCTCGCGCCAAAGGCAAGGCGGCGCGCGAAGTCGTCGCGAAGAAGGAACGGAAGGCCGCCAGCGACAGCCTGAAGGCCGTTCAGCACTCGATCAAGGGACGCCGCTAAGCCTCCATTTTTTCGCGGTTGGGCACTGCTCTTGCTCCGCGTGAGGGATGGACTCGTCGACGCACGCCGTCCTGGCCGGTCGCTTCTCCTGGCTTCGTGGGGTCGTCTTCTGGACCGGTGTCGTGGGCGCCACGCTCTTCGGCGCCGCGCTCGTGGCGTCCTTCGTGAACCCCCTCTTCGTGGAGGCCCTCGCGCGGAACGTGGTGCGCATGGAGGTCGAGAAGCGGGTCGGTGAATCGCTCGACGAGAGCCGGCTCGTCGCGCTCGCCGAACGAACCCTGAGACGGCATTCCGAGGAGATCGCGGAGGCCCGCCAGGCTCTTCGCGAGGGCGTGCCCCGGAAAGTCGCCGAAGTGGCCGGCGAGATGCTGAAGGCCGACTGCGCGTGCCGGCAGAAGATCGAGACGTCCGTCTCCGAGTCCCTTCTCGGGAAAATCGCCAAGAAGACACGCCTCGACGATCGGCTGAGCGCACTCGTGAGAACGAAGTATCGGGAGGTCGCGGCCTCTCTCACGCGGGAATTCCGGATCTTCACCGGAGCGAACGCCTTCGTCTTCTCCCTGCTCGTCGTCACCGCTCGGCTCCGAAAGGAAGCCGGGCTGCAGCTCGTCCTGCCCACTTTCGTTCTGGTGGGTGCCGCGGCCATCGTCGGCAGCCTCTATCTCTTCGGGCAGGACTGGCTGCACACGATCTTGTTCGGCGACTACGTGGGCTTCGCGTATTTCGCGTACCTCGGGGCCGCCGCCGCGCTTCTCGCCGACGTGCTGTTCAACAAGGCGCTGGTTTCCAGAACGATCGTCGAAGGGGCTCTGCACGCGGTTTGTGCCGTGAGCCCCTGCTGAGCCGCCGCCTACCGGAAAGCGGCGGACATGGCCTCGTCGTGGAACTGCTCGTACGACGTGACGACTCCGTCATTCACTTTCCACAGGAAGATCCACCGAGTCCGCGTCTCCCTGCCGGTCGCTTTGACCCGGCAGCCGAACGCGCCGATCGAGACCACGTTCCCGCCGTCGACGATCCACTCCTGGGGCTCGAACGCGAGGACGTCGACGGACGCGAAGATGGCTTCGAAAAAGCGCGGGACGTTGCTCTTTCCGGAGTAGTCGCCGCTCCAGGGCACGGCCGGGTCGAGATGCGTGACCCAGCGGACGTCGTCGCTCAGGGTGTCGAGAATGCCCTGGACGTCGCCGCGCCCGAAAGAGGCGTAGATCGCCTGGATGGTCTCGAGATTCCGTTCCCTGCTCATGGATCCTCCGCTCGTTTGAGCCGTTTACGGAGGCAGGTGCCCACCGGATCACCGCTCAGCCGGCACCCTTCACGAGGCTCAGGATCGCCGCCCCGTACTTCTTCACGAGCGTCGGGCCCATACCCGGCACGTCGAGGAGCTCATCGGTGTCACGCGGGGCGGCTTCGGCAATCGCCTGGAGAGTTCTGTCGGGGAAGATCGTGAAGGCCGGCACCTTGGCCTTGCGCGCGGCCGCGAGCCGCCAGCTCCGCAGCCGCTCGGCGAGGGCCTCGCCTTCCGCGGAGGCCGCGGGCCGCGCGGCTTTCGGACCGAGAGTCGTCGCGACCGCCGCGGGGCGCGGCCGTCCGATCGCCTTGGCGCCCTTCTTCTCCCGCTCACGGCGCTTGCGCCTCTTCGGTTCCGGCACGACCTCGAACTCGGGACGGGCGTTCTCCATTCCTTTCGGGAGGAGTGACACGCGCTGGAAGCGGATGGTCTGTCCGTCCTTCTCGAAGGAGTCCATCTCGACGCGCACGTAGGCCGTGCGCGCGAGCCCGCCGAGGACGCGGTCGAAGAGCTGCCGGTCCACCGAGGGCGCGATCTCCGCGACGCTCTTGTGGAGCTGTGAGGAGCCCTGGCGATCCCGCGCCCGGAGCGAGGCGAGGACGAGCTTTCCGATCTCCAGCTCCGGGCCGCTCGCTCCCACGGAGCGCTGTACGAGGACGGAGCCCGGAGAGCACACGTCACAGAGCCCGCAGGGCTTTCGGTCGTCGGTGTCGCCGAAGTGGCGCACGAGCGCCGCCATGCGGCAGGCATGCCCCTCGGCGAAGCGCGTCATCTGCTGGATCTGCCACAGTCGCTCCTCGCGCATGGCGAGGTAGGGCTTCTTCCAGGTGTTGCTGCCGCGGGAGGCGTCGCCCTCGGGCGTCACCCGCGCTCCGCCGTGGATCCAGAGCTTCTCGAGCGCCGACTGTGCGACCTCGGAGTCGAACGGAAGGCCGCCGG